>NZ_JZWY01000431.1:0-1041 GCF_000966955.1 Streptomyces sp. NRRL S-495 | reverse complement strand
CAGAGATGTGTATAAGAGACAGTTCATGCCGCGGGCGGGGAGGTCGGCTCCGAGGACCGGACCACAACTGGTCTGGCCCAGATTGAACGTCGTGTTGAGCAGCAGCTCGACCGGGACCATCACGGCCGCGATCTGCGTCAACCGTCGCTCCCCGCCGGCCAGCGCGGCCGCGACCAGGAAGACGACGGCGGTCGCGACCACCACCAGGGTGAGCGGCAGCGGGCGACCGGTGATCACCACCTGGCCCAGCGCGGACAGCGGCACGGCGAGCGCGGTGAACACCGCGGCCCGCAGGGCCCTCGTCGCGTGGGTGGAGGTCGTCACGCTCGGGAGTATGTCACGGTCCTTACGCCGGGCACGAGGGTGCGTCGGGGTCGGCGGCCGGATCGGCGCACAGATTGTCCCGCATCGGTCGTTCGTTCGCGGTCCGGGGGCGGGGAGTTCACCGGGGCGATGGGTTTGACGGCGCGGCGGTGGGTGAGGGGCCGTCAGCCACTGACGGGGGCGGTGGGACGGTCCGACAATCGGGCGATGGACTATGCCCATGGCCCGGGGCCGGGGGCGCCCGATGTGCCGGAGGTGCCCGCGGTGCCGTCACCGTCGTGGCCGTGGCCGCCGTGGCCGTGGTTCCCGCCGCACTCCCCGCAGCCTTCGCACCCTTCGCACTCCGCGACGCCCTGCCCGTCGCCTTCGCCTTCTCCCATGCCTTCTTCCACGACTGCTCCGACGTCGTCGCCCACGCCCACGCCGTCCTCCTCGCCCGCTCCCTCGCCGTCGCCCGCTGTCCCGCCCGCTGTCTCGCCGTCGGTGCCGTCCGCTCCGGCTCCCGCCGCGTCGTCCGCCGCCACGCTCCCCGAGCCGGCCGCACCGTCACCCGTGCGCACCGCCCCCACCGTCCCGCCCACCCGGACCGTCGCTCAGCAGCCCGCCCCCATCACCCTGCGGCCGGGACCCGAACCGTCCCCCTCGCCCCCGCACCCATCGGCCCCGCCCGACTGGACCGCACAGCCCCCGCCCATGCCCCCGCCCCCCGCTCCGACC
>NZ_JZWY01000430.1:0-14097 GCF_000966955.1 Streptomyces sp. NRRL S-495 | reverse complement strand
CACCGAACACACCTGGACCGCCCACCAGACCGACCAGCAACCCCACACCCGCATACCCCAGTGACCCTCCCCGGTGGCTCCCTTGCACCCAGCAAGGGAGCCACCGCGGGAAAACCCAGGACCAGGAAGTCGACGGCACCGACTTCCCACTCCGCCTCCGGGGCTTGGGAGGTGGCGCTCAAGGGCCCTCGCTGGAGCCCACTTAGGTTCTAGCGGTCCTCGCAACACTGTGGCCACCGGGATGCCGGTCTATTTGTGCGATCCCGCCTCGCCCTGGCAGCTCGGCTCCAACGAGAACACGAACGGCCTGCTGCGGCAGTACTTTCCCAAGGGCACTGACCTTTCGCAGGACGCTCGGCTGGGACACCCCGGCCGAACGCCTGACCAAGCTTCTCGTCGGCTAGGGCCTGACCCCTTGGGATTTCCCTCGTTCGGGTGGTTTGCCGTCTTGTGGTGCGTCTTCAGGGCTTCTGCCGTATTGCCTGGTGGTCCGGCCGATCTGCGGTCCGGCCCATTTGTCGCCGCAGGAGGCTGTCGACCGGAATCGGTCGTGGCCGCGGTGACCACTAGGTGAAGGAGTCACCCATGACCTTGTCCTCTGGCCTCTATCGCATCATCAGCTGGCCCGGCACCGAAGGCCCCGAGGCGCGAGTCCTCACAGCCGGGGAACAGGGTGTGACCGTTGTGCCTCCGGGGGCTGCGCCGGAACGCGAGCAACAGTTTTCGGTGGAGGTCCAGCCTGATGGCACCTGCGCCATCCAGATTCCCGCCCGCCTATTCCCTTCTCGTTCCCTGAGTTACAAGGAGCCGGAGGCCGGAGAGAGGGTGATCCTGGGGCCGCTGAGTGACTTCCCCACTCGTGAGTGGAGGCTCGAGCCGGCTCCGCAGTCGCCGCTGCCGACCCCCTACTTCATCCGTGTTCCCGACAAGGACCTGCTGGTGGTGGTGTCGCCGAAGCCGATCTATCCGCCTGTGCTCGAGCTGGCGCCTTTCAGCTCCGACCTCCAACATGCCTGGGCGCTCGTGCCCGTCAAGACGGATTAGCCGCGTGGCATCCGAGTGAGGACAACGTCCCCATGCGACGGCCGAGGCTCGGGCGGGCAACCCGGGCCGAGCCCCCTGCCTGGACTCTTCACGGTTTGAACAACAGACGACGTGTTGCAACGACTGTTAGAAACCGCCGCTCCGGTGGCTCCTTGGGCGGAGCAAGGGGCCACCGGAAGCGACTCTCACGGCGTGCCCCAGGAGCAGGAAGTCGGCCTCCCCGACTTTCCACGCTGCCTGGCCTCGACCTTGGGAACTGCCCCTCGCTCGGCCCGAGCGAGGGGCAGTCGGCTGAGGTCAGGCGGTGTGGAGTGGGAAGTCGGCCCCTCCGACTTCCCACTCCACACCCCGAACCCGATCACCACCGGACTTCGAACGACCCACTCCCTTGCGCAGGAAGTCGGCCTGGCCGACTTCCTGCGCGGGCAGGGGTGTCGGCGCCCCACAGAGGTGGCGATGCGCTCGCCGCCGGAACGATCAGGGCTGTCCTCCGGCAGGTGATCTTGGTCGTGCCGGGACATCGTTTCCCGCTTTCTGCGCCTGGGCCCGTCCTGGGGCCGCCGTACCTGCACCGCTTGTCAGGGTGCGTTGTGGCGGGTTCCGGATCAGGCTGGAGGAACAGATGGTGCCGGTGTCGAGAAAGGTGCACGAAATGGGCGACGGAGTGAATGGTGGGTCGGAGCAGGCGCCCCAGCGGCTCTTCACGGGCTCGGAGCACCCGTTCGATGCCGAGGACCTGGTGATGGCCAGCGGCCGTGAGCCGACCCCGGAGCGGTTGGAGCGGGCCCGCCAGCTGATCGAGAAAGAGGGCGCGAAGGCACTGGAGCGGTACCTTCCGTAGATCTATTCCTCGGGCCCGCTGGGCCCGAGGGCCTGCTGTGTCTCGCAGTGCCGGAGCGGCACTGCAAGAGGTCGAGATCAGTTGTCGGAGGACGAGGGAATCCCCACCTCCCTGACGTCCTCCGCCTCGGCCTGCGGCGGGTCGCCGAACACTGCGGCCATCGTGCCGAGCGCGTCGTCGACGGCGAGCAGCGCCGCCAGCATCCGCAGCTGCTCGGGCGGGCCGACCGGCGCCGCTCCCGACTGTCGGGGGATCCGCGCCCCTGTCGGGGATCCGCGCCCGGATCCCCTGGTAGGCGGGCCCGGGCCGCCGGCCGATGGCCCGCCGGACCGCCGCGCTGTTCGCGGCCACCGCCCGGTTGAGCCGGGCCACCCGGGGGTCGGACCAGAGCGCGGGGTCGGTGACCGCCCCGTCCACCAGCACGCCCAGCGGGGCTTCGCAGGCGCTGACGGCGTCCACCACGTCGGCCCGGTACGGGCGGACGGTGGGGGAGCCGCCCCCGCGACTGGTCAGCCGCCGGGCCGTCCGCCCGGCCCGGCGCTCGGCCCGCAGCGGGCGGGCCAGCAGTTCGAGCTGCGCGGCCCCGTACGCGAACCGCGCCCGCCCGCGCAGCAGGGCGGGCCGGTCGGTGCCCGTGACACCCAGCAGCTCGGTCAACGCGGCCAGCGCGTCCGCAGTCCGCCGGCGCAGCACGTCCCGGGTCCGGAGCGGGAGGATCAGCCAGGAGGCCGCGATGCCGACGGCCGCGCCGAGGCCGATCGCCGCCAACCGGGTGCGCAGCAGGTCGTCCGAGCTCTGGCCGAACCAGCCGTAGAGCAGGGAGAGCACGGCGGTGACGCAGGCCGCCCAGTAGGCGTAGCTGAGTTCGCGCAGCCAGGTGGCGAGCGCGAGGACCGCGAAGATCAGTACGACGGCGGCGTCCTCGTGCGGGCCGAAGGAACCCGCGACGGCCGTCGCGACCACCGTGCCCGCAGCTGCGCCGACCGCCCGCTGCAACCCCTTGAACAGCACGTCGCCCCGGCCGCGGGCGCCGCTGCAGACGATGAACGCGGTGAGCACCACCCAGGCCCAGTGGTCCGGCCAGACGGCCCGCCCGGCGAGGAACGCCCCACCGACCGCGCCCGCCATCTGGAGGGCCATCCGGGTGTGGACGCCCGGCCGCCGACGAGCCTCCGGTTCCGGTGCCGACTCCGGTGCCGACACCGGCGCGGGCGCCCGGACGGGAGCCGGCACCAGCCCGGTCCGGACGGCGGCGGCCTGGAAGAGGGCCACCCAGGCGCCGGACACGACGGCGATCAGCGCGACCCACAGGGTGTGGTCGTGGCCGGGGACCGGCCCGGCGTCGGGCGGCATGACCAGCAACGCCACCAGCGGCAGCACCAGCAGGCCGCCGGCCCGGGTCGCCCGGGGGCCGAACCGGCGGACCCAGACCGCCAGGGCCGTCCCGAGGGTGAAGAGAACGTCGGCGGCGTTCGGGTGGAGGGTCATCAGCCGCCCGATCTCGGCGGCACCCGCGGCGGCCGCCGGCAGGACGGCGAGTCCGAGCAGCCGGTCGTACCGGTCGGCCGCGGACTGGACCTTGGCGGCGGTGGCGGCCAGCACCACGGCCTGGACGACCACGTCGACCCGCAGGTGGGCGAAGTGCTCGACCAGCAGCGCGGAGCCGTACGCGGCCAGCATGGCGGCCGTGGTGACGGCGGTCCCGCGGAGCAGCAGCAGCCCGGGGTCGAAGCGCACAGCCTGGCGGAGCCAGGAGAGATATCTACTCATCACGTACGGATTTCTCCCTTGCCTGCTCACGCTGACCGAGGAAGTGCCGATTCTCTGCTGTCAGAACAGTAAGTGTTAGCGTAGCAATATGGAGATTGATCAGCCGTGGCTCCCGGAGGCGGCGGAGATCCGCCAGGGCACCGTCCGGCTGGCCCGCCGACTGCGCTCCGAACGCGTGGGGGAGGGCCTCAGCCTCAACAAGCTGAGCGTGCTCGGGCACCTGCTCCGGCACGGCCCGATGTCCCCGGGGGAGCTGGCCGCCGCCGACCACCAGCAGCCGCAGTCGCTGACCCGGGTGTTCGCCGAACTGGAGCGGGACGGCCTGCTCCGCCGCGTCCCGGGCGAGCGGGACCGCCGGCAGTCCGTTCTCCACCTCACCGCGGACGGCCGCACCGCGCTGGCCCGGGACATGGCCGGCCGGGACGCCTGGCTGGCGGAGGCGCTGGGCGCCCTCTCCGAGACCGAGCGCGAAGTCCTCCGCCTCGCCGCCCGCCTGATGGACCGGCTGGCGGACGCTCCCGCCCGCCCGTGAAGTCCGCCGCCGCGTCCTCCTTGCCCGGCCGCCCGCCGGATCGAACTCCGTTTCGACCGGTGATCGCGCCCTGTGGGAGGCTCTCCGCGCACTGACCACCGTTTTCCGCCTTGGGGACTTCCACCACGATGCGCCGTACCACCGTCATCGCCGCCGCCGCGACCGCCGTCGCCCTGGCCGCGCTCACCGCCTGCAACGACACCGAGGACAAGACCGCGGGGGCCCCCGCCCCGGCGACCACCGCCGCCGCCGCGCCCGCGACCACCGCGGCTGCCCCCTCGCCCACCGCCACCGAGACCCCGACCCCGGCCGCCACCACCCCGGCGCCGGTCGTCACGACCCCCGCCGCCCCGGCCGGGGACTTCGACCCGGCGAAGGCCGTGGAGAACGCGAGCAAGGAGCCCTACGCGGTCTCCCTGAAGATGGTCACCGAGGTCGGGGGCAAGGCCGCCGGGATCACCACCGCCCGGCAGAACCTCAACACGGCCTACACCGGTCGCGGCGAGATGAAGATCGCCGAGGCCGAGCTCGTGGTCGAGACGGTCACCACCGCCGACGCCACGTACACCCGCATGGGCCCGGGCGAGCAGTGGACCAAGGGGCCGAAGTCCGCCGACACTTCGGCGCTCGACTACACCGTCTACGCCAAGCTGCTGCTGGCCCAGGGCCCGTCCGCCCGCAAGGGTGCGGAGACCCGCGACGGCGTCCCGACGCAGCACCTGTCCGGCCACATCGACCTGGAGCAGATCGCCGAGATCGACCCGCGCACCTACCGCTCGTCGAAGGCCAAGGGCATCACCGGCTTCGACTTCGACCAGTGGATCGACGCCCAGGGCCGTACCCGGTACGTCGAGCAGGGTGTGGTCAGCAAGGGCGCCAAGGCCGTCAACAAGGTGACCTTCACCGACTTCGGTCCCGCCGAGACCTTCGCCGCCCCCACCGGCGCGGGCGCCGCGGCCGCGAGCTGACCGTCGTACCCGTGGGGCCGTGCCCCGGCCCCACGGGTTGACCGGGTGTCAGTGCCGGAAGAACGGAAGTGCCGGAAAAACGAATCAGGCCCAGTCCGGTGGCAACTCGCCACTGGCCTGGGCCTGTTCTGCACTTCTTGCGAAGTGCCCCCGGTAGGATTCGAACCTACGCACCCGCCTCCGGAGGGCGGTGCTCTATCCCCTGAGCTACGGGGGCTTGCTCGTTGTTGTCGTCGCGTTCGCTTCGACGTGGAGAACACTACCAGGCCCGCGCCGTGCTCCGTGCACGCGTTTCCCGGAGGTCCGACGCCGGGTCCGCACAGCCCGTCGGGCGGAAGTGGCCAAAGCCCGGACGGGGCGGCGGGCCCGCCGATACCCTCGGTGAGGTGTCGGGAGTGTCCGGGCGGGTCCTCGTGGTGGACGACAGCGAGGTGATCCGCCAGCTGATCAGGGTCAACCTGGAGCTCGAGGGCTTCGAGGTGGTGACCGCCGCCGACGGTGCCGAGTGCCTGGAGGTGGTCCGCCAGGTGAAGCCCGACGTGGTGACGCTGGACGTGATGATGCCGAGGCTGGACGGTCTGCGGACGGCGGCCCGGCTGCGGGCGGCGCCAGGGACACGGCTGCTGCCTATCGCGATCGTCAGCGCCTGCTCGCCGTCCGATCTGGACCTGGGGGAGTCGGTCGGGGTGGACGGCTACCTCGGCAAGCCCTTCGATCCGGCGGACCTGGTCGCGCTGGTGCGGCGGCTGATGGAGCGCGACCGGGACGGTGGGGCGGCGGACGGGTTTCGCCCTGGGCGAACAGGTCGGAGTGATCGGGCCTGAGTGGTCGGGCCCGAGCGGGGCGCCCCGGTGTCTCAACCGGCAAACCGAGTGGCGAGGGCCCACCCCCTCTCGCCTACGCTTGGCGTCGTGACCCCCGCAGAGCTTTCCCAGGCAGTCCAGGCCGCAGTGAGCGCCGCCGTCGAGGCGGGCGAGCTGGCCGTCGCCGTGCCCGAGCACGTGACGATCGAGCGGCCCAAGAACAGGGACCACGGCGACTACGCGACCAACGTGGCCCTCCAGCTCGCGAAGCCGGCCGGCAAGCCGCCGCGAGCCGTCGCCGAACTGCTGGCCGAGCGCCTGCGCGGGATCACCGGCGTCACCAGGGTCGACATCGCCGGCCCGGGCTTCATGAACATCACCCTCGACGCCGCCACCCAGGGCGAGCTGGCGCGCACCATCGTCGAGGCCGGCCCGGCGTACGGCCGCAACGAGGCGCTCAAGGGCCTGAAGATCAACCTGGAGTTCGTCTCCGCCAACCCGACCGGCCCGATCCACATCGGCGGCGTCCGCTGGGCGGCCGTCGGCGACTCGCTGGGCCGCATCCTCAAGGCCACCGGCGCCGACGTCACCACCGAGTACTACCTCAACGACGCCGGCGTGCAGATCACCAAGTTCGCCAAGTCGCTCCAGGCGTCCGCCAACGGCAGGCCCGTCCCGGAGGACGGCTACGTCGGCGAGTACATCGCCGACATCGCCAAGGCGATCGTCGAGGGCGTCCCGGGCGTGCTCGATCTCTCCGAGGGCGAGCAGCTGGAGGTCTTCCGCACCGAGGGCCTCAAGCTCATGGTGGCCGAGATCCAGCGCTCGATGGAGGAGTTCGGCACCCACTTCGACGTCTGGTTCTCGGAGAAGTCGCTGCACGACTCGGGCGCCGTCGAGAAGGCCATGGAGCGGCTGCGCGAGCAGGGCCACGTCTTCGAGCAGGACGGCGCGATCTGGCTGCGCACCACCGACTTCGGGGACGACAAGGACCGCGTCCTGATCAAGGCCGACGGCGAGACCACCTACTTCGCGGCCGACGCCGCGTACTACCTGAGCAAGCGCGACCGCGGTTCCGAGGTCTCGGTCTACATGCTCGGCGCCGACCACCACGGCTACGTGAACCGGCTCAAGGCCATCGCCGCCTGCGCGGGCGACGACATGGACCGGAACATCGAGGTCAAGATCGGCCAGTTCGTGAAGATGCTGCGCGACGGCCAGGAGGTCCGCCTCTCCAAGCGCGCCGGCAACATCATCACGATCGACGACGTCGTCGAATGGATCGGCGTGGACGCCGCCCGCTACATGCTGGCGCGCTCCTCCACCGACTCCACGATCACCATCGACATCGACCTGGTCACCAGCCAGAAGGCGGAGAACCCGGTCTTCTACGTGCAGTACGCGCACGCCCGGATGTGCTCGGTGCAGCGCAACGCCGTGGAGAAGGGCATCACGCGCAGCGCGGACTTCAAACCGGAGCTGCTGTCGACCGAGTGGGAGTCCAACCTGCTCGGCGAGCTCGCCCAGTTCCCGGGCGTGGTGGCCAAGTCCGGCGAGTGGCGGGAGCCGCACCACGTCGCGACGTACCTGGAGAAGCTCGCCCGCGAGTACCACCGCTTCTACGACAACTGCCAGATCCTGCCGAAGGGCGACGAGGAGGTCACCGACCTCACGCACGCCCGCCTCTGGCTGGCCGACGCGACACGCACGGTCATCGCCAACGGCCTCACGCTCCTGGGCGTGACGTCGCCCGAGCGGATGTAGGCACCACCCCCATGCGCACAGCGGGGGCGGCTGACGGTCAACGGGGACCGTCGCCGCCCCTCGCCATAGGTCGAGGAAACCGAGGACATGTCTCGCTCCGCACATCCCGCAGGCCCCCGTCACGGTGACGTACTGCCCGAGGGGCACTACCAGGCCCCGCCGGCGGACCTGAACGCGCTCGACCCCAAGGTCTGGTCGGAGACGGTCGCGCGCGGCGCCGACGGCGTCGTCACCGTCGGCGGCCTGGACGTGAACCGCATCGCCGCCGAGTTCGGCACCCCGGCCTACGTCATGGACGAGGCGGACTTCCGCTCCCGGGCGCGAGCCTGGCGGGACGCCTTCGGCACTGAGGCGGACGTCTACTACGCCGGCAAGGCCTTCCTCTCCAAGGCGGTCGTGCGCTGGCTGCACGAGGAGGGCCTCAACCTCGACGTGTGCAGCACCGGCGAACTCGCCGTCGCGCTGGCCGCCGGGATGCCGCCGGAGCGGATCGCGCTGCACGGCAACAACAAGTCGGTGGACGAGCTCGAGCACGCGGTGAAGACCGGCGTCGGGCACATCGTGGTCGACTCCTACGAGGAGATCGAGCGCCTGGCGGCCGTGGCCGGACGCCAGGGCGTCCGCCAGCCGGTGCTGATGCTGATCCGGGTCACCGTCGGCGTGGAGGCGCACACCCACGAGTTCATCGCCACCGCGCACGAGGACCAGAAGTTCGGCCTCTCGCTGACCGGGGGAGCGGCCGCCGAGGCGGTCCGCCGGGTGCTGGCGCACCCCGGGAGCCTCGAACTGCGCGGCATCCACTCGCACATCGGCTCGCAGATCTTCGACACCGCCGGCTTCGAGGTGGCCGCCCGCCGGGTGGTCGGCCTGCTGGCGTCGATCCGCGACGAGCACGGCGTCGAGCTGCCCGAGATCGACCTCGGCGGCGGCCTCGGCATCGCCTACACCAGCGAGGACGACCCGCGCGAGCCGGCCCACATCGCGGCCGCGCTGGCCGAGATCGTCCGCCGCGAGTGCGCCGCCGCGAACCTGACCGCCCCCCGGCTGAGCGTGGAGCCGGGCCGGGCGATCGTCGGCCCGACCGCGTTCACCCTGTACGAGGTCGGCACCGTCAAGCCGCTGGAGGGCCTGCGCACCTATGTCAGCGTGGACGGCGGGATGTCCGACAACATCCGGACCGCGCTCTACGACGCCGAGTACACGGTGGCCCTGGTGTCGCGCACCAGTGAGGCCGGACCGATGCTGGTCCGGGTGGTCGGCAAGCACTGCGAGTCCGGCGACATCGTCGTGCGGGACGCCTTCCTGCCGGCCGACCTGGCCGCCGGCGACCTGATCGCGGTGCCCGCCACCGGTGCCTACTGCCGCTCGATGGCGAGCAACTACAACCACGCCCTGAAGCCTCCGGTGCTCGCCGTCCGGGACGGTGCGGCCCGGGTGATCGTCCGGCGCGAGACGGAGGAGGATCTCCTGCGTCTCGATATCGGATGACGAAATCCTTGTCTCAGATCATGGAACGACCGTAGATCCGTACGGAAAGTCCCGGAGACTGGTAGAGACCGAAAGTCCGGCGGGACACCGAAATGCCCGCCGGAACGACCGAAGAACGACGAATGCAGAGCGGAGTCGGATGATGCGTACGCGGCCGCTGAAGGTGGCGTTGCTGGGCTGTGGTGTGGTGGGCTCCGAGGTGGCGCGCATCATGACGACAGACGCCGCCGACCTCGCCGCGCGCATCGGCGCGCCGGTCGAGCTCGCCGGCATCGCGGTCCGGCGCCAGGGGCGGGTCCGTCCGGGCGTGCCCGAGCACCTGCTCACCACCGATGCCGAGGCCCTGGTCACCCGGGGCGACATCGACGTGGTGGTGGAGGTGGTGGGCGGCATCGAGCCGTCCAAGAACCTCATCCTGGCGGCGTTCGCGCAGGGCGCCTCGGTGGTCAGCGCCAACAAGGCGCTGCTCGCCCAGGACGGCACCGAGCTGCACGCGGCCGCCGCCGCGGCCGGTGTCGACCTCTACTACGAGGCCGCGGTGGCGGGCGCGATCCCGCTGCTGCGCCCGCTGCGCGAGTCGCTGGCCGGCGACCGGGTGAACCGGGTGCTGGGCATCGTCAACGGCACCACCAACTTCATCCTGGACAAGATGGACACCACCGGCGCCGGGTACTCGGAGGCGCTGGAGGAGGCCACCGCGCTCGGGTACGCCGAGGCCGACCCGACGGCCGACGTGGAGGGCTTCGACGCCGCCGCCAAGGCCGCGATCCTGGCCGGCATCGCCTTCCACACCGAGGTGACCGCCGCGGACGTGTACCGCGAGGGCATCACCGAGGTGACCGCCGCCGACATCGCCTCCGCCAAGGAGATGGGCTGCGTGGTGAAACTGCTGGCGATCTGCGAGCGGGCCGCCGACGGCGAGTCGGTGACCGCGCGGGTCCACCCGGCGATGATCCCGCTGTCCCACCCGCTGGCCTCGGTCCGCGAGGCGTACAACGCGGTGTTCGTGGAGGCCGAGGCGGCCGGTCGGCTGATGTTCTACGGCCCGGGCGCGGGCGGCGCGCCGACCGCCTCGGCGGTCCTCGGCGACCTCGTGGCGGTCTGCCGCAACAAGCTCGCCGGTGCCACCGGCCCCGGTGACTCGGTGTACACCCAGCTGCCGGCCAAGCCGATGGACGAGGTCGTCACCCGCTACCACGTCAGCCTGGACGTCGACGACCGCGCGGGGGTGCTCGCCCAGGTCGCCTCCGTCTTCGCCGAGCACGGTGTCTCCATCGACACCGTGCGCCAGCAGGGCCGCGACGGCGACGCCTCGCTCGTCGTGGTCACCCACCGTGCCACCGACGCCGCGCTGTCGGCGACGGTCGACAAGCTCCGCGCACTCGACAGCGTGCGCGACGTGGCCAGCACCATGCGGGTCGAAGGGGAATAGGAACAGATGATGAGCAGCGTTGCCGAGAACGCCGCCAGAGGCACCCACACCCACCAGTGGCGGGGTCTGATCGAGGAGTACCGGGACCGCCTGCCGGTCAGCGCGGCGACCCCCGTGGTCACCCTGCTGGAGGGCGGCACCCCGCTGGTCCCCGCGCAGGTGCTGTCCGAGCGCACCGGCTGCGAGGTCTACCTCAAGGTCGAGGGCGCCAACCCGACCGGGTCCTTCAAGGACCGCGGCATGACGATGGCCATCTCCAAGGCGAAGGAGGACGGCGCCCAGGCCGTCATCTGCGCCTCCACCGGCAACACTTCCGCCTCCGCCGCCGCGTACGCGGTGCGGGCCGGGATGGTGTCGGCGGTGCTGGTCCCGCAGGGCAAGATCGCCCTCGGCAAGATGGGCCAGGCGCTGGTGCACGGCGCGAAGATCCTCCAGGTGGACGGGAACTTCGACGACTGCCTCACCCTTGCGCGTGAACTGTCCGAGAAGTACCCGGTGGCGCTGGTCAACTCGGTGAACCCGGTCCGGATCGAGGGTCAGAAGACCGCCGCCTTCGAGATCGTCGACATGCTCGGCGACGCACCGGACATCCATGTCCTGCCGGTCGGCAACGCGGGCAACATCACCGCGTACTGGAAGGGCTACCGCGAGTACGCGACGGACGGCCTGGCCACCCGCACCCCGCGGATGTGGGGCTTCCAGGCCTCCGGCTCGGCCCCGATCGTGGACGGCGCCCCGGTGCTCAAGCCGCAGACCATCGCCACCGCGATCCGGATCGGCAACCCGGCCTCCTGGGACTTCGCGCTCGCCGCGCGGGACGAATCGGGCGGTCTCATCGACAAGGTGACGGATCGTCAGATTCTGTCCGCGTACCGGCTGTTGGCCTCCCAGGAGGGCGTCTTCGTGGAGCCCGCCTCGGCCGCCTCGGTGGCCGGCCTGCTGGCCAAGGCGGAGGCCGGCCTGGTCGACCCGGGCCAGCGGATCGTCTGCACCGTGACCGGCAACGGCCTCAAGGACCCGGACTGGGCGGTGGCCGGCGCGCCGCAGCCCCGGATCGTCCCGATCGACCCCGAGGCCGCCGCCCGGCAGCTGGGCCTGCTCGACTGACGGAGCGTCCGGCGGAACACCGTACGGACGGCGGGTGGACGAACATCCCCCCACCCCGGGCCGACCCTTTCGGGGGTCGGCCCGGTCTCGTTCTCGACTGACACTTTTGTGTCAATTCAGTGGTGGATTCGGATCCGAATCCGGCATGAATTCCGGCCAGAACCGGCAACACACCAGATCGAAGGCCCACGGGGTGTACCGCTGTGGAACCTGTCTTCGATACTCTGGGTGCGGCCGTGTGGCACATGCCCCGGGTCCGACCCCGTTCCGGGCCGCACCACCGAATGTGACCGCCCGCCCCGGCCGGGGCCCCGCGGCCCGCTCCCCACCCTCGCACCGACGCGCTTCGCGCCGCCGATTTCCCCAGGAGAGTCCACCGCATGGCCGGTCCTGCGTTCCGTGCCGCCGCCGTCCGGGTCCGGGTCCCCGCGACCAGCGCCAACCTCGGTCCGGGGTTCGACGCCTTCGGACTCGCCCTGGGCCTGTACGACGACGTGGTCGTCCGGGTCGCCGACTCCGGGCTCTCCGTCGACATCGCGGGCGAGGGCGCCGAGACGCTTCCGCGCGACGAGCGCCACCTGCTGGTCCGCTCGATGCGCGCCGCCTTCGACCGGCTCGGCGGCCAGCCGCGCGGCCTCGAAGTGGTCTGCGCCAACCGCATACCGCACGGTCGCGGCCTGGGTTCCTCGTCCGCCGCGATCTGCGCCGGCATCGTCGCCGCCCGCGCCGTCACCATCGGCGGCCCGTCCGCCCTGGACGACGACGCGCTGCTGGCGCTCGCCTCGGAGCTGGAGGGCCATCCGGACAACGTCGCGGCCTGCCTGCGCGGCAACTTCACCGTGGCGTGGACCGAGGAGGACCGGGCCCGGGCGATCGCCCTGGAGCCCTCCGCCGAGGTCGTCCCGGTGGTGTTCGTCCCGGCCACCGAGGTGCTCACCGAGACCGCCCGCGGACTGCTGCCGAGGACCGTCCCGCTGGCCGACGCCGCCGCCAACGCCGGCCGGTCCGCGCTGCTGGTCGAGGCGCTCACCCGGCGTCCCGACCTGCTGCTCGCGGCCACCGAGGACCGGATCCACCAGGACTACCGGGCCTCCGCGATGCCGGACAGCGCCGCGCTGGTGGCCGCGCTGCGGGCCGAGAACGTGCCCGCCGTGATCTCCGGTGCCGGTCCGACCGTGCTCGCGCTCACCGACGAGGCGGGCGTGCAGAAGGTCCTGGACTTCGCGGCGGACCACGGCAGCGGCGGCCCGGCGTTCGACGCCCACCGGCTCGAACTCGACCGGACCGGAGCCTCGGTGCTCCCGCTCGACGTCTGAAACACCCCGTCCGCGGCGGTCCGGCCCGGTGCGCCGGCACCGGGCCGTCCGGACACGATTGGCAAGCGCAAGGCTGGGGAATGTCTGAGGGGGTCGGTAGTGTTAACCTCATTGCTGCACCAGGTGCCCTCCGGGGCTCGGTGCGCCGCGTCCCGATCCCAGCACTCCGCGTCAGCGGAGTCCAGGCGATGCACGGGGCGACGATTCTCCGGGAGCCCACCGCAGCGCGTACGCAGCCTGCCTGCGCGACTTGCGGCCGCATCCCGAAGCCGTGACGGCACCTGACTCCCACCCCGCGGCCTCCCACCTGGAGGAACAGGACGGGCGGAGCACGGGCCACCGTCACGCGACGGGGGCCCGGGATTCGCAGGCAGCGTGGGGGCAGCTCCCGGCCGGCGGCCGGGGGAGGGTCGGGCACACGACCGTCCCGCCACGCCACTCAGCACCACCGTGCTTCTAGCACCGCACCTCGCAGCTCTCCCCCGACCGGCACCGCCGTCCGGGGGAACACCGCCTCGGACCGACGCAGTCGAGCGTTGGTCAGGACAGCACAACCGGTCGCCGAGCCAGACAGGCCGACGTCCGCTCCAGGGAAGGACCCTTAGTGAGCGACACCACCGATCTGATGGGCGCGCGCCCGGACGCCGAGGCGTCGGACGCCGCCGCCGCCCCCGCGGCCCCGGCGCGGCGCCGCCGCACCGCCGCCGCGGGCCTGGACGGCATGGTCCTGGCGGAGCTGCAGAAGCTCGCCGGTGACCTGGGCATCACCGGTACCGGGCGGATGCGCAAGAGCCAGCTGATCGAGACCATCAAGGAGAAGAGCGGGGGCGACCCGCTCCTCGCCGGCGCCACCGCCGCTCCGGCCGCCAAGCGCGCGGCCAAGGCCGAGACCGCCGAGCCGGCCGAGAAGCCCGCCCGCCGGACCACCAAGGCCGCTGCCGCCCGGGCCGAGGCCCCGGCCGCCGCCGAGGCGCAGGCCCAGATCGAGATCCCGGTCCAGGCCGCCGCCGAGACCGCCGCGCCGGCCCGGGC
>NZ_JZWY01000429.1:0-22403 GCF_000966955.1 Streptomyces sp. NRRL S-495 | reverse complement strand
CCGTCGGGCCACCTCCGCCGCCGGTGCGCCGGTGGCCGAGGCCACCGAGGCGCCCGCCGCCGTGGCGACCGAGGCCAAGCAGGCCGAGGCCCGTCCCGAGGGCGCCCGCGCCCTGGAGGGCCGCGAGGAGGGTCGCACCGAGACCCGCCGCGACCGCCGGGACCGTCGCGACCGCCGCGAGGGCGGCGAGCGCGAGGGCCGCCAGGAGACCGCCGAGGCCCCGGCCGGCCAGGACGGCGACGGGCGCGAGTCGCGTCGCGACCGCCGCAACCGCCGGGACCGGACCGACCGCCCCGAGCGTGCGGACCGCACCGACCGTGCCGACCGCCAGGGCGGCCAGCAGGGCACCCAGGGCGAGGGCCAGCAGAGCCGCCAGCCCGCCACCCAGCAGGCCCAGCCGCAGGCGCAGGCGCCGCAGGGCGGTTTCGACGACGACGAGTTCGGCGACGGCCGGCGCGGCCGCCGCGGCCGTTACCGCGACCGCCGGGGCCGCGGCAGCCGCCGCGAGGGCTTCGAGGCCGGTGTCGCCGAGCCGCAGATCGGCGAGGACGACGTCCTGATCCCGGTCGCGGGCATCCTGGACATCCTCGACAACTACGCGTTCGTCCGCACCTCGGGCTACCTGCCGGGCCAGAACGACGTCTACGTCTCGCTCGCCCAGGTCCGCAAGAACGGCCTGCGCAAGGGTGACGCCATCACCGGTGCGGTGCGCCAGCCCAAGGACGGCGAGCGCCGCGAGAAGTTCAACGCCATGGTGCGGCTGGACTCCGTCAACGGCATGGACCCGGAGAGCGGCCGCGGCCGCCCCGAGTTCAACAAGCTGACCCCGCTGTACCCGCAGGACCGGCTGCGTCTGGAGACGGACCCGGGCATCCTGACCACCCGGATCATCGACCTGGTGTCGCCGATCGGCAAGGGCCAGCGCGGTCTGATCGTCGCGCCGCCGAAGACCGGTAAGACCATGGTGCTGCAGGCGGTCGCCAACGCGATCACCCACAACAACCCCGAGTGCCACCTGATGGTCGTCCTGGTCGACGAGCGTCCGGAAGAGGTCACCGACATGCAGCGGTCGGTGAAGGGCGAGGTCATCTCCTCGACCTTCGACCGCCCGGCCGAGGACCACACCACCGTCGCCGAGCTGGCCATCGAGCGCGCCAAGCGCCTGGTGGAGCTGGGCCACGACGTGGTGATCCTGCTGGACTCGATCACCCGTCTGGGCCGCGCCTACAACCTGGCGGCGCCGGCCTCCGGCCGCATCCTGTCCGGTGGTGTCGACTCGACCGCGCTGTACCCGCCGAAGAAGTTCTTCGGTGCCGCGCGCAACATCGAGAACGGCGGCTCGCTGACCATCCTGGCCACCGCGCTGGTCGAGACCGGCTCGCGGATGGACGAGGTGATCTTCGAGGAGTTCAAGGGCACCGGCAACATGGAGCTCAAGCTCGACCGGAAGCTCTCGGACAAGCGCATCTTCCCGGCCGTCGACGTGGACGCCTCCAGCACCCGCAAGGAGGAGATCCTGCTCGGCGCCGACGAGCTCGCCATCGTCTGGAAGCTGCGCCGGGTGCTGCACGCGCTCGACTCGCAGCAGGCGATCGAGCTGCTGCTGGACAAGATGAAGCAGACCAAGAGCAACGCCGAGTTCCTGATGCAGATCGCCAAGACGACCCCCGGGTCCAGCGACTGACCTTCCTCGGTACACGGACGAGCCCCGGCCCGCGCGAGCGGCCCGGGGCTCGCCGCGTTCCGGACCGGTGTTTGTTCCAGACTTGGGACAGTCTGGACTCTTTCAAGCATCTTGTCCGATTTATTCTGGACCGTATGGCCGAACACAAGAGGGTCCCGAGCCGCCGCCGCAAGCTCCTGCGCGCGGCCGCCTGCGGGTCCGTCGCGCTCGTCGTCCTCGGCGCCGGGGCCGCCGGGTACGCGTACCTGCGGCTGGACGGCAACATCAAGAGCGTCGACATCGACGGCCGGCTCGGCACCTCCCGCCCGCCCACGGCCACCGACGGCTCGTTCAACCTGCTGGTGCTCGGCTCGGACTCGCGGGACGGCGGCAATGCGGACCTGGCCGGCGGCGACACCGGCGGCACCGCCCGCTCGGACACCGCGATGGTGCTGCACGTCAACCAGGACCACTCCCGCGCCGACGTGGTCTCCATACCGCGCGACACCCTCGTCCCGCGCCCCGAGTGCACCGACCGGCAGGGCCGGGCGGTGCCGGCCGCCAAGCGCGCGATGTTCAACAGCGCCTACGAGGCCGGCGGCGCGACCTGCGCGGTGAAGACCGTCGAGCAGCTCAGCGGGCTGCGGATGGACCACTACGTCGAGGTGGACTTCGCCGGCTTCGCCCGGCTCGTGGACGCGGTCGGCGGCGCCACCGTGACCACCACCGTGGCCATCCACGACAAGGACAGCGGCCTGGACCTCCAGCCCGGCGAGCACCACCTCGACGGCAAGCAGGCGCTCGCCTTCGTCCGCACCCGGCACGGCGTGGGGGACGGCAGCGACCTCGGCCGGATCGAGCTGCAGAAGCAGATGGTGCGCTCGCTGCTCAAGCAGGCCGGCGGCGTGGGGCTGATGACCAACCCGGTGAAGCTCTGGTCGGTCGGCGACACCCTGACCCGCTCGATCACCACCGACTCCGCGCTCGCCTCGGTGAACTCCCTGGTCGGCCTGGCCGAGCAGCTCAAGGGGATCGGGCCGGACCAGCTCGGCATGGTCACCCTGCCGGTGACGGCCGCCCCCGGCGACCCGGACCGGGTGGTCCAGCTGCAGCCGCAGGCCGACCAGCTGTGGGCGGCCCTGAAGGCCGACCGGCCGGTCCCCGAGGCCGTGGCCGCCACCCAGCCGCCCAACCCCGCCCAGGCCACCCCCACGGCCCCGGCGAAGGCACCCACGGCGGCGCCCACGAAGGCACCCACGACCGCCCCCGCCCGACGCGGCTGAGCCCCGGGCGAGACCCGGCCGGCCCCCGGCGGGGTCCGGCGGGGTCCGGAATATCCCGGAGCGCCCCCCGGTTTGGGAAGAAGCGGCCGGTCCTGGCAGACTGGTCCGTCGGTCCCGGTTCACGAGCGGCGTCCCCGCCGCCGACCCGGTGCCCTCCCGAACACTAGGAGAACCCCTTGAAGTCCAACGCTCACCCCGAGTACGTGCTCACCCACGTGACCTGCACCTGTGGTGCCGAGTTCACGACCCGGTCGACCGAGAAGAGCGGCGAGATCCGCGCCGAGGTCTGCTCGCAGTGCCACCCGTTCTACACCGGCAAGCAGAAGATCCTCGACACCGGTGGCCGCGTCGCCCGCTTCGAGGCCCGCTTCGGCAAGACCCACAGCGCGAAGGCCTAGCGCTCCCTCGGCGCCGGTTTCCGGTGTCCCCGTACTTGTTTCGGGGGCACGGGGAACCGGCGCCGTTCGCGTCCCCCGCACCCTCCGCGCTCCGCGGTCCCCCTCAGATCCACCCGCCGATCCCCGGGAAGAAGGCCACCCCATGTTCGAGGCAGTCGAAGAGCTCCTCGTCGAGCACGCCGCCCTCGAGGCGAGGCTGGCCGACCCGTCCGTCCACGCCGACCAGGCGAACGCCCGCAAGCTGGCCAAGCGCTACGCCGAACTGACGCCGATCACCCGGGTCTTCCGGGCCTGGCGGCAGGCCGGCGAGGACATCGAGGCCGCCCGCGAACTCGCCGCCGAGGACCCGGAGTTCCTCGCCGAGGTGAAGTCCGGCGAGGCCCGGCGCGAGGAGCTGACCGAGGAGCTGCGGCTGCTGCTGGTCCCGCGCGACCCGAACGACGAGAAGGACGTCATCCTGGAGATCAAGGCCGGTGAGGGCGGCGAGGAGTCCGCGCTGTTCGCCGGCGACCTGCTCCGGATGTACCTGCGGTTCGCCGAGCGGATCGGCTGGAAGACCGAGCTCATCGACTCCAACGAGTCCGACCTCGGCGGCTACAAGGACGTCTCGGTGGCCGTGAAGACCAAGGGCAACGCCGAGCCCGGCCAGGGCGTCTGGGCCCGGCTGAAGTACGAGGGCGGCGTGCACCGCGTGCAGCGCGTCCCCGCCACCGAGTCCCAGGGCCGCATCCACACCTCGGCGGCGGGCGTGCTGGTCACCCCCGAGGCCGAGGAGGTCGAGGTCGAGATCGTCGCCAACGACCTGCGGATCGACGTGTACCGCTCCTCCGGCCCGGGCGGCCAGTCGGTCAACACCACCGACTCCGCGGTCCGGATCACCCACCTGCCGACCGGTATCGTGGCGTCCTGCCAGAACGAGAAGAGCCAGCTGCAGAACAAGGAGCAGGCGATGCGCATCCTGCGTTCGCGGCTGCTGGCCGCCGCGCAGGAGGAGGCCGAGCGCGAGGCCTCGGACGCGCGCCGCAGCCAGGTCCGCACGGTGGACCGCTCCGAGCGGATCCGGACGTACAACTACCCGGAGAACCGCATCTCGGACCACCGGACGGGCTTCAAGTCGTACAACCTGGACCAGGTGCTGGACGGCGAGCTGAACGCCGTCATCCAGTCCTGCGTCGACGCGGACGCCGCGGCCAAGCTCGCCGCGGCCCAACAGAACTGACACCGGCGGCGGCGGGACCGACGTCGAGGCCGGAGAGCGGAAGCAAGAGGTCGTACGGATGAACCTGCTACTCGCCGAGGTGGCCCAGGCCACCCAGCGGTTGGCCGCGGCCGGCGTGCCGTCGCCGCGCTTCGACGCGGAGGAACTCGCCGCACACGTCCACAACGTCAGGCGCAGCCAGCTGCACACCGTCAAGGACGCCGACTTCGACGCCCGGTACTGGGAGGCGGTGGCCCGGCGGGAGGCCCGCGAGCCGCTCCAGCACATCACCGGCCGGGCGTTCTTCCGCTACCTGGAGCTGGAGGTCGGCCCCGGCGTCTTCGTGCCCCGCCCGGAGACCGAGTCGGTGGTCGAGTGGGCCATAGACGCCGTCCGCGACATGGACGTGGCCGAGCCGCTGGTGGTCGACCTCTGCTCCGGCTCCGGCGCCATCGCGCTCGCCCTCGCCCAGGAGCTGCCCCGCTCCGTCGTCCACGCCTTCGAGCTGGACGAGGGTGCGCTGCCCTACACCCGGCGCAACATCGGGTCCTCGCCCGACCGCGCCCGGGTCACCCTGCACGAGGGCGACGCCACCCGGGCCTTCGAGGACGACCGCGCCTGGGACGGCCGCTTCGACCTGGTCATCTCCAACCCGCCGTACATCCCGCTCACCGAGTGGGAGTACGTGGCGCCGGAGGCCCGCGACCACGACCCGCAGATGTCGCTGTTCTCCGGCGAGGACGGCCTGCACACCATCCGCGGCATCGAGCGCGTCGCCGCCCGCCTGCTGCGCCCGGGCGGCGCCGTGGTGATCGAGCACGCCGACACCCAGGGCGGCCAGGTCCCGTGGATCTTCAACGAGGAGGCCGGCTGGACCGACACCGCCGACCACCGCGATCTGAACAACCGCCCGCGCTTCACCACGGCCCGCAAGGCGTCGCTGTGACCGACCGGGTGACCGACGGGCACCGCGGCCCGTCGGGGCGCCGGAGCGGCGCCGCCGACACCAGCACGAGCACCACCACGAGCACCACCATGAGCCCGTCCGGAAGGGGACCGCACCGATGAGCCGCCGCTACGACTGTGCCGATGCCGGGGACCGCGCCACCGGTCTGTGTGAGGCCGCCTCTGCCGTCCGCCGCGGCGAACTCGTCGTGCTGCCCACCGACACCCTCTACGGGGTGGGCGCGGACGCCTTCTCCCCGGAGGCGGTGGCCGCCCTGCTCGCCGCCAAGGGCCGCGGCCGCAACATGCCCTCGCCCGTCCTGGTCGGCTCGCCGACCACCCTGCACGGCCTGGTCACGGACTTCTCCGAGCAGGCCTGGGAGCTCGTCGACGCCTTCTGGCCGGGCGGGCTCACCCTGGTCGCCAAGCACCAGCCCTCGCTGCGCTGGGACCTCGGCGAGACCCGTGGCACCGTCGCGGTCCGGATGCCGCTGCACCCGGTCGCCATCGAGCTGCTGAACGCCACCGGTCCGATGGCCGTCTCCAGCGCCAACCGGACCGGCGGCCCGTCCCCGGCCACCTGCGACGAGGCCCAGCAGCAGCTCGGCGACGCCATCTCGGTCTACCTGGACGGCGGCACCGCCGACCACGCCCAGGCCTCGTCGATCGTCGACGTCACCGGCAAGGTGCCGGTACTGCTGAGGGCCGGCGCGATCTCCGTCGAGCAGCTGAGGGAGGTCGTCCCCGACCTGGAGGCCGGCAGTTGACGGCCGCCTCCCTCCATGCCGGGCCCGGCATATCGCCGTACCTGAGCGTGGGACCCAGGCCGCTGGACCACTTCCGGATCCTGTACGTGTGCACCGGCAACATCTGCCGCTCGCCGATCGCCGAGCGGCTCACCCGGCGTGAGCTGGACACCCGGCTGAACCCCCGGGTGGCCGGCCGGATCCTGGTCGAGTCGGCCGGCACCTGGGGCCATGTCGGCGCGCCGATGGAGGACCACGCCGCCACGGTGCTGGACGAGTACGGCGCCGACAGCGGCGGCTTCACCGGCCGCGAACTGCTGGACGAGCACGTGGTCGAGGCCGACCTGGTGCTCACCGCGACCCTGGACCACCGGGCCCAGGTCATCTCCATGGGCCACGAGGCGGGGCTGCGCACCTTCACCCTGAAGGAGTTCACCCGGCTGGTCCGGACGATCGACCCGGGGACCCTGCCGGACCCGCGCCGCGGCGCCGACGTCACCGAGCGCGCCCGGGCCCTGGTCCGGGCCGCCGCGGCGCTCCGCGGCTGGCTGCTGGCCGCCGACCCCGAGACGGACGAGCTGCACGACCCGTACGGCGCGCCGATCGGGATGTTCCGCAACTGCGGCGAGGAGATATTCCACGCCGTCGACCCCGTGGTCACCGCTCTCACCGGGGTCCGCGCGCTGCACTGAGCACCGCCTGCTCACCGGCCGGTCGCCGTGGCACCGCCGGCCCGGTCGCGCCGCTTCGTACGGCCGGGCGTACCCCGGCACGCGCCGCCGTGCCGGGGCGCGTGGGCGGTCCTACGCTGGAGGGATCCGACCCGACGCGCCCGGGAGCCTCCGCCATGACCGTCACCGATGCCGCGACCGGCCCCGTCGAGACCCCCGAGGCGCTCTCCGCCGCCCTGTTCCGGGCCGATCCCCAGCTGGCCGACCTGATGGCCGCCGAGGCCGAACGGCGGGCCGAGACGATCCAGCTGCTGGCGGGGGAGAACCTCACCCGCCCGGCCGTGCTGGCGGCCCTCGTCGGCCCGCTGATCGACAAGTACGCCGAGGGCTACCCCGGCCGCCGCCACCACACCGGCTGCTCGCTCGCCGACGCCGCCGAGCTGCTGGCGATCGACCGGGCCCGCGAGCTGTTCGCCGCCCCGCACGCCAATGTCCAGCCGCGCTCCGGCACCGCGGCGATGCTCGCCGCCTACGCCGCGCTGCTGCGGCCCGGCGACGTGGTGCTCGCGATGTCGCTGGAGCACGGCGGCCACCTCAGCTGCGGCTCGCGGGCCAACTTCTCCGGCCGCTGGTTCGACTTCGTCGGCTACGGGGTGCGCCGCGAGGACGGCCTGATCGACCTCGACCAGGTCCGCGAGCTGGCCCTGCGCCACCGGCCGAAGGCGATCGTGGCAGGCTCCATCTCCTACCCGCGGCACCCCGACTGGGCCGCCTTCCGGGCGATCGCCGACGAGACGGACTCCTACCTGGTGGCCTCCGTCGCGCAGACCACCGGCCTGGTCGCGGCCGGTGTCGCGCCGTCCCCGGTGCCGTACGCGGACGTCACCGTGGCGGCCACCCACAAACTGCTCCGGGGCCCGCGCGGCGGTCTGCTGCTGTGCACCGCCGAGCTGGCCGAGCGGGTCGACCGGGCGGTCTTCCCGTTCAGCCAGGGCGGCGCCGCGATGAACGAGGTGGCCGGCAAGGCCGTCGCGCTGGCCGAGGCCGCCACCCCCGCCTTCCGGGCCTACGCCCACCGCACGGTGGCCGGGGCACGGGTGCTCGCGGACGGGCTCGCGGCGGTGGGCGCGCGGCCCTTGACCGGGGGGACCGACACCCATCTGGTGACCGCCGACGTCGGCGCGCTCGGCGTCAGCGGGGCCGAGGCGGAGCGCCGCTGCGCGGCCGCCGGGCTGCTGCTCGGCAAGTGCGCGCTGCCGTACGACCCGGCGCCGCCGTCCGAGGCCTCCGGGATCCGGCTCGGGACCGGTACCGTGACCACGCAGGGCATGGGGGAGTCGGAGCTGGCGGAGATCGCCGCCCTGATCGGACGGCTGCTCGCCGGGGGTACGGACGTCCGGGTGGCGGAGCGGGTCAGGGAGCTCGCGCGGGCCTTTGCCGTGCGGCGTTGACCGCGCTTCCGAATCTCCTACCCGGTAGGGCGAACCGCGATGCGTGCCACCGGCGTCCGACTCAATAAGGTGTGTGCCGTGGCGACGCACCTCGAACCTCGGACAGGCACGGGAGTACCTTCGGTACCCAACCGTCGGACAGCGCTGCGGGAGGCCAGTGGTGCGTGAGTATCTGCTGGTGCTGTTCTGCACCGCGGCGGTCACCTATCTGCTGACCGGCCCGGTCCGGAAGTTCGCCATCGCGGCGGGGGCGATGCCCCCGGTCCGCGCACGCGACGTGCACCGCGAACCGACGCCGCGGCTCGGCGGCATCGCGATGTTCGGCGGACTCTGCGCGGGCATCCTGGTCGCCTCCCAGCTCGACAACCTGAGCAAGGTGTTCTCCCAGGGCACCGACATCCGCGCGCTGCTCTCCGGCGCCGGCATCATGTGGCTGCTCGGCGTGCTGGACGACAAGTGGGGCGTGGACGCCCTGGTGAAGCTGGGCGGCCAGATGATCGCCGCCGGTGTGATGGTCTGGCAGGGCGTCACGGTGATCACCCTGCCGGTGCCCGGCGTCGGGCCGGTCGCGGTCAGTCCGACCCAGGGCATGGTCATCTCGGTGGTCCTGGTCGTCGTCATGGTCAACGCGGTGAACTTCATCGACGGACTGGACGGCCTGGCGGGCGGCATGGTCTGCATCGCCGCGATCGCCTTCTTCCTGTACTCGTACCGGCTCTGGTACGGCTACACGATCTCCGACGCCGCCCCCGCGGTGCTGTTCAGCGTGCTGCTGATCGGCATGTGCCTGGGCTTCCTGGCGCACAACATGCACCCGGCCCGGATCTTCATGGGCGACTCCGGCTCGATGATGCTCGGCCTGATGCTGGCCGTCGCCGCGATCTCCATCACCGGCCGGGTCGATCCCGACCTCATCACCAGCGAGCTGGGGTCGCAGACCGCCACCGTGCACGCCCTGGTGCCGATCTACATCCCGCTGCTGCTGCCGCTGACGGTCATCGCGCTGCCGCTGGCGGACCTGCTGCTCGCCGTGGTCCGCCGCACCTGGGCGGGCCAGTCCCCGTTCGCCGCCGACAAGCGGCACCTGCACCACCGACTGCTCCAGGTCGGCCACTCGCACAGCCGCGCCGTACTGATCATGTACTTCTGGGCCGCGCTGATCGCCTTCGGGACCGTCGCCTTCTCGGTCACCAACACCGGCCGGACCGTCGTCCTCACGCTGGCCGGGCTCTGCCTGGTCGGCCTGGTGGTGCTGCTCACCCCGCGGTTCCGGCCCCGGGCCCCGCGCGCGGTGCAGGCCTTCGTGCCGCCGCGCTACCGCCGCCGTCCGGTGACCAGGCCCGCTGCCGCTGCTGCCGCCCCGGCCGCGGAGAGCACCGAGCTCACCGCCGAATCGGCCGGGCGTACGGACTCCGAGCCGATGGCCGAACTGTCGGCCGAGGACAAGCGTCTGCTCGGCGGAGTGCCCAAGGGATCCTCGGCGGTCACCGGCCGCGGACACGGCAACGGCCGCGGCCACGGCGAGAGGTGAGGGCGCGTCAAGCGGGTTCACCCGAACGGCGGCACCCTTGGGCCATCGGTGTGACAGGTGCCACATATTCATGGTAAAGCTCTCATCAAATAGTTTGTGATACCGTTCACGAGTACCGAGAACGCGCCGAAAGACCTGACAGGTGGATGACTTCCGTCCCTGGCGGGTCCCACTCGACGGGCTCGCCGTCGAGCGGCCGGCCCGCGGTGGTTCCGGTCCGGTATCACCACCGAGTTCTGTGCCCGTCCCCCCGCCACATCGACATGCCGCCGGAGTTGCCGACATGCCGTCCGACGGCGCCCGGAGCCTCCGAGGCGCCGCGATCCCCACTGCGGTCGCCGGAGTCATCGCCATGGCGATCTCCTTCGCCGTCGCGGGGGGCAAGGGCCTGCTCGGGGCCCTCTTCGGCGCCCTGCTCGTGCTGGTCTTCTTCGCCTCCGGCCAGGTCGCCCTCGACCGGCTGACCAGGTCGAACCCGCAGATGATGATGGCCGTCGGGCTGCTGGTGTACACCACGCAGATCCTGCTGGTCGGCATCGTGCTGGCGGTCTTCAAGGACACCGAGCTCTTCAACCGGCAGGCCTTCGCCTTCACCCTGCTGGGCTGCGTGCTGATCTGGACGGGCTTCCAGGTGCGCGGCTTCCTCAAGGCCAAGACCTTCTACGTCGAGACCGACGCCTCCGAAAACAAGGCCGAGAAGCCCTCGGACAAGGGGCGTCAACAGTGACGACGGCCCACTGTCCCCCCAACGAGGGGGGCGGTGTTTATGCCGCACTGACGGACTGCTATCGTCCGTCGCAACAACGGAGTACGGGAAGAGGCCAGGTCCATCCGCAGCGCGGATCGATCGCCCCCCGGATCCGCGCAGTCTTCGATGATCCCGCTGTGGTGCAGTGCTCTGCCGCGCGGGGTCGGCGAGAAACCCATCAAGTTCCAGTGCCGCTCCGTGGCCGCAGGCCATGCCGACACACCGAGGTTGCCGTAACCATGCGTCACGACGAAGGAGTCCGTGGTGAGTGCTGAACTCACGTCCCTCGCCTCAGGCAGTTGCCACTTCGGGGACGCTGGCTGCGGCTTCCCGGCCCCGGGTCTGAACGAGTTCCAGTTCGAGCCGATTTTCACCATCGGCAGCTTCGAGTTCAACAAGCCGATGCTGCTGTCGATGATCGTGGCTGTCCTGGTCATCGGCTTCTTCTGGGCCGCCTTCGCGAAGCCGAAGCTCGTCCCCGGCAAGCTGCAGCTGGTCGGTGAGATCGGCTACGACTTCGTCAAGCGCTCCATCGTGCTGGAGACGATCGGCAAGCGGGGCGAGAAGTACGTCCCGATGCTCGTCTCGATGTTCTTCATCATCTGGCTGATGAACATCCTGTCGGTCATTCCCTTCGCCCAGTTCCCGGTGACCGCGGCGATCGCCTTCCCGGCCGGCCTCGCGGGCGTCGTGTGGGTGACCTACATGGGTCTGACCTTCAAGAACCACGGCTTCGTCGGTGGTTTCAAGAACCTCTGCTGGCCGTCGGGGATCCCGGGCTGGGTCATGTTCATCCTGGTGCCGATCGAGTTCTTCTCGAACATCTTCGTGCGCCCCTTCACGCTCGCGGTCCGAGCCTTCGCGAACATGTTCGCCGGCCACCTGCTGATCGTGATGTTCTCCATCGCCTCCTGGTACCTGCTCAGCCCGACCCTGGGCGCGCTGTACGGCTCGGCCTCGTTCATCGTCGCCGTCGGCCTCACCGCCTTCGAGCTGCTGGTCCAGTTCCTGCAGGCCTACATCTTCGTGATGCTGGCCAGCAGCTACATCGCCGGTGCCCTGGAAGAGGCGCACTGAGCCCGGGCCCCTCACCGGGCCCGCCACGATCCACACCTCCCGGAATGCCCGGTGGCCAATCACCACCGGTTCACCACCCTGCAAAGGACAACTGCAATGAGCTTCCTCGCTGAGGGCACTGTCTACGGTTCCGTCGCCTCGATCGGCTACGGCCTCGCCGCCATCGGCCCCGGCATCGGCGTCGGTCTGATCTTCGGCAACGGCGTCCAGGCCATGGCCCGCCAGCCCGAGGCTGTCGGCCTCATCCGTTCCAACATGTTCATCGGCTTCGCGCTCACCGAGGCCCTCGCGCTGATCGGCATCGTCATGCCGTTCGTCTTCGGCAACAAGTAATCCCGCCGCAGACCCATTCGAGGAAGGTCCAGATATGAGCATCGCGGCTCAGCTCGCGGCCGAGGAGAAGATGAACCCTCTCCTCCCCGCTTGGCCCGAGATCATCATCGGCCTGCTCTGCTTCTTCATCGTCTTCGGTCTCCTCGGCAAGAAGATCCTCCCCAGCATCGAGAAGGTGCTGGCGGAGCGCCGGGATGCCATCGAGGGCGGCATGGAGCGCGCCGAGGCCGCTCAGAACGAGGCGCAGGCCCTGCTCGAGCAGTACCGCGCCGAGCTCGCCGAGGCGCGCCACGAGGCTGCTCGCATCGTTGAGCAGGCTCGCGAGCAGGGCGCTGCCCAGCTCGTCGAGATGCGCGAGGAGGGCCAGCGTCAGCGCGAGGCCATCGTCGCCGCCGGCCACGCCCAGATCGAGGCCGACAAGAAGCAGGCGACCGCCGCCCTGCGCCAGGACGTGGGCTCGCTGGCCACCCAGCTGGCGTCCCGCATCGTGGGTGAGTCCCTCGAGGACCAGACGCGGCAGAGCGGCGTTGTCGACCGCTTCCTGGACGAGCTGGAGGCCAAGGCCGCCGTTGCTCAGGGTGCGGCGAAGTGATCGGCGCCAGCCGTGAGGCCCTCGCCGCCGGGCGGCAGAACCTCGAGAGCCTGACCGACTCCACCTCGGTGGACGCGGCCCGGCTCGCCGGGGAGCTCACCGCCGTCACGGTCCTGCTGGACCGCGAGGTCTCGCTGCGACGGGTCCTGACCGACCCGTCCCGGTCGGGTCAGGACAAGGCTCAGCTGGTCTCCTCGCTGCTGGCCGGCCAGGTCTCCGGCGAGACGGCCGACCTGGTCTCCGGCCTGGTCCGCTCCCGCTGGTCGGGTGGTCGTGACCTGGTCGACGCCGTGGAGGAGCTGGCCGCGTACGCGGAGGTCATCGCCGCCGACAGGGCCGGCGCCCTGGACGACGTCGAGGACGAGCTCTTCCGCTTCGGCCGGGTGGTGAGCGGCTCGCACGAGCTGCGCGCCGCGCTGACCGAGCCCAAGGCGGGCGCTGTCGCCAAGGCGGGCCTGATCAAGAAGCTGCTCGGCGGCCGCGCCAACGCGGGCACCGTGCGGCTGGTCACCGGCCTCGTCAACAACCCGCGTGGCCGTAGCCTGGAGCAGGGGCTGGAGTCCTACTCCAAGCTCGCCGCCGCCCGGCGCGATCGCATGGTGGCCCAGGTCACCACCGCGGTGCCGCTGTCGGACAGCCAGAAGGAGCGCCTGTCGGGCGCCCTCGGCCGGCTGTACGGCCGCCAGGTCCACCTGAACATCGATGTCGACCCCCAGGTCGTCGGCGGTGTCCGGGTGCAGATCGGTGACGAGATCATCGACGGCACCGTGTCGAGCCGCCTTGAGGGCGCTCGCCAGGTACTCGAAGGCTGAGCACCGAAGCAGCACATCCGACCCTCGGTCGGGAAACCGGCTCCACCGGAGTCGGCAAAACGTACGGCCGGTTCATACGACCCGGCCGAGAGTCGAGCACTTGCGGCCCTCAATGGCGGGCCGAGGATCGCAAACTAGGAGAGCAGGGAAGCCTGATGGCGGAGCTTACGATCCGTCCGGAGGAGATCCGGGACGCGCTGGCCGACTTTGTCCAGTCGTACCAGCCGGACGCCGCCTCTGTGGAAGAGGTCGGCACGGTCACTGACGCGGCGGACGGCATCGCGCATGTCGAGGGCCTGCCCTCGGTCATGGCGAACGAGCTGCTGAAGTTCGAGGACGGCACGCTCGGCCTCGCGCTGAACCTCGACACCCGCGAGATCGGTGTCGTCATCCTCGGTGAGTTCGGCGGCATCGAGGAGGGCCAGACGGTGCGTCGCACCGGCGAGGTCCTCTCCGTGCCGGTCGGCGACAACTACCTCGGCCGCGTCGTGGACCCGCTGGGCAACCCGATCGACGGTCTTGGCGACATCGCCGCCACCGGTCGCCGCGCCCTGGAGCTGCAGGCCCCGGGTGTTATGGCCCGTAAGTCGGTCAAGCAGCCGCTGCAGACCGGCATCAAGGCCATCGACGCGATGACCCCGATCGGCCGCGGCCAGCGCCAGCTGATCATCGGCGACCGCCAGACCGGCAAGACCGCGGTGGCTGTCGACACGATCATCAACCAGCGCGACAACTGGCGCTCGGGCGACCCGGAGAAGCAGGTCCGCTGCATCTACGTCGCCGTGGGCCAGAAGGGCTCGACCATCGCGTCCGTCCGTGGCGCCCTGGAGGAGGCCGGCGCGCTGGAGTACACCACCATCGTGGCCGCTCCCGCCTCCGACCCGGCCGGCTTCAAGTACCTGGCTCCGTACACCGGCTCCGCCATCGGCCAGGAGTGGATGTACGACGGCAAGCACGTCCTGATCATCTTCGACGACCTGTCGAAGCAGGCCGAGGCCTACCGTTCTGTCTCCCTGCTGCTGCGCCGCCCGCCGGGCCGCGAGGCGTACCCGGGCGACGTCTTCTACCTGCACTCCCGTCTGCTGGAGCGCTGCGCGAAGCTGAACGACGCGCTGGGCGGCGGCTCGATGACCGGTCTGCCGATCATCGAGACCAAGGCCAACGACGTGTCGGCGTACATCCCGACCAACGTCATCTCGATCACCGACGGCCAGTGCTTCCTGGAGTCCGACCTGTTCAACGCCGGCATCCGCCCGGCCGTGAACGTCGGTATCTCGGTCTCCCGCGTCGGTGGCTCCGCCCAGATCAAGGCCATGCGCTCGGTCGCCGGCCGTCTGCGCCTGGACCTCGCCCAGTACCGTGAGCTGGAGGCCTTCGCCGGCTTCGGTTCCGACCTGGACGCGGCCTCCAAGGCCCAGCTGGAGCGCGGTGCGCGCATGGTCGAGCTGCTGAAGCAGGGCCAGTACCAGCCGTTCCCGGTCGAGGAGCAGGTCGTCTCGATCTGGGCCGGCACCAACGGCAAGCTGGACGACGTCCCGGTCGCCGAGATCCGCCGCTTCGAGCGCGAGTTCCTGGACTACGTGCGCCTGCAGCACAAGGACCTGCTCGCGGGCATCGTCGAGACCGGTCTGCTCGCCGACGGCACCGTCGACGCCCTGACCGCCGCGATCGGCGAGTTCAAGCAGGGTTACCAGACCGCTGACGGCAAGCTGCTCTCCGAGCAGGCCTGAGTCCGGTAGCGAGGGAAAGGACGTAACGACCCATGGGAGCACAGCTTCGGGTCTACAAGCGCCGGATCCGCTCTGTCACCGCGACGAAGAAGATCACCAAGGCGATGGAGATGATCTCCGCGGCGCGCATCGGTAAGGCGCAGCGCGCGGTGGCCGCCTCCACCCCGTACGCCGATGAGCTCACCCGGGCGGTGACGGCAGTGGCCACCCGGTCCACCGCCAAGCACCCGCTCACCAGCGAGAACCCGAACGCCACGCGTGCCGCAGTCCTGCTGATCACGGCGGACCGCGGTCTGGCGGGCGGCTACTCGTCCAACGCCATCAAGGCCTCGCTGGCGCTCGCCGAGCGCCTGCGGTCCGAGGGCAAGGACGTGGTGACGTACGCCGTCGGCCGCAAGGGCGTCTCGTTCTACGGCTTCCGTGACCTCGCGGTCGCGGAGTCGTGGACGGGCTTCTCGGACAAGCCGACCTACGCCGACGCCAAGCTCGTCTCGGCCGCGCTGATCGAGGCCTTCACGGCCGAGACCGGCGGGGTGGACGAGGTCCACGTGATCTCGACCAAGTTCGAGTCGATGCTGACGCAGACCGCCGTCGACGCGCGGCTGCTGCCGCTGAAGCTCGACGAGGTCAAGGTCAGCGAGGAGTCGTCGGCGAAGGAGATCTTCCCGCTCTACGACTTCGAGCCGTCGGCGGAGGGCGTCCTCGACGCGCTGCTGCCGCGGTACGTGGAGAGCCGGATCTACAACGCGCTGCTGCAGTCGGCCGCTTCCGAGCACGCCGCCCGCCGCCGCGCGATGAAGAGCGCGACGGACAATGCCGGCGAGCTCATCAAGTCGCTCACGCGGCTTGCCAACTCGGCCCGCCAGGCCGAGATCACCCAGGAAATCAGCGAGATCGTCGGTGGCGCGAACGCGCTCGCTGACGCGAGCCGCGGGAGCGAATGAGTATGACTACCACTGTTGAGCCGACCACGGCGACGGGCCGCGTCGCGCGGGTCATCGGCCCGGTCGTCGACGTGGAGTTCCCCGTCGACGCGATCCCGAACATGTTCAACGCCCTGCACGTCGAGGTGGACAACCCCGACGGCAGCGGCAAGAAGATCCTCACCCTCGAGGTCGCCCAGCACCTCGGCGACGGCCTGGTCCGCGGCATCTCGATGCAGCCGACCGACGGCCTGGTCCGTGGTTCGCAGGTCACCGACACCGGTTCCGCCATCTCGGTGCCGGTCGGCCAGATCACCAAGGGCAAGGTGTTCAACGCCCTCGGTGAGGTGCTGAACGTCGACAAGGACGAGTTCGAGTCGCAGGTCCAGGTCCGGTGGCCGATCCACCGCAAGGCCCCCGACTTCAAGGACCTCGAGTCCAAGACCGAGATGTTCGAGACCGGCATCAAGGTCATCGACCTCCTCACCCCGTACGTCACCGGTGGCAAGATCGGTCTGTTCGGTGGTGCCGGTGTCGGTAAGACCGTTCTGATCCAGGAGATGATCTACCGCGTCGCCGAGAACTTCGGTGGTGTGTCGGTCTTCGCCGGCGTCGGCGAGCGTACCCGTGAGGGCAACGACCTCATCGACGAGATGGTCGACTCGGGCGTTCTGGACAAGACCGCGCTGGTCTTCGGCCAGATGGACGAGCCGCCGGGCACCCGTCTGCGGGTCGCGCTCTCCGCGCTGACCATGGCGGAGTACTTCCGTGACGTCGAGAAGCAGGACGTGCTCCTCTTCATCGACAACATCTTCCGGTTCACCCAGGCCGGTTCCGAGGTGTCGACCCTGCTCGGCCGCATGCCCTCCGCGGTGGGCTACCAGCCGAACCTGGCCGACGAGATGGGCCTCCTGCAGGAGCGCATCACCTCGACCCGCGGTCACTCGATCACCTCGATGCAGGCGATCTACGTCCCCGCGGACGACCTGACCGACCCGGCCCCGGCCACCACCTTCGCCCACCTGGACGCGACGACCGTTCTGTCGCGCCCGATCTCGGAGAAGGGCATCTACCCGGCCGTCGACCCGCTGGACTCCACGTCCCGCATCCTCGACCCGCGGTACATCGCGCAGACCCACTACGAGACGGCCATCCGTATCAAGGGGATCCTGCAGAAGTACAAGGACCTCCAGGACATCATCGCCATCCTCGGTATGGACGAGCTGTCGGAGGAGGACAAGATCACGGTCCACCGTGCCCGTCGCATCGAGCGCTTCCTCTCGCAGAACACCTACGTGGCGAAGCAGTTCACCGGTGTCGAGGGTTCGACCGTGCCGCTGTCCGAGACCATCGAGGCCTTCAACTCGATCGCGGACGGCAAGTACGACGCCGTTCCCGAGCAGGCGTTCTTCATGTGCGGTGGCATCGAGGACCTCGAGCGCAACGCCGCCGAGCTCGCGAAGAAGTAGTCGCGGCCGGTAGCAGCCGAGCGTGATCGCGAGGGGTGGGCCCCAGCCCTGGGACCCACCCCTCGCGTCGCATCGGCTGTGATTCCGGTCAAATCCGTGCCGCCGGTTTCATGCCGGGGGCGCGGGCCCGTTATTCTTACCGAAACTCCCGAGTAATCGGGGGTTGCATGAGCCTAGGAGCCCACGTTGGCTGAGCTGCACGTCGAGCTGGTCGCAGCCGACCGCAAGGTGTGGTCCGGTGCGGCCACCATCGTCGTCGCCCGTACGGCCTCCGGTGACACCGGCATCATGCCGGGTCACACCCCGGTGCTGAGCGTGCTGGAGACCGGTCCGGTCACCATCCGCACCACGGACGGCGGCACCGTGATCGCTGCGGTGCACGGCGGCTTCATCTCCTTCGCCGACAACAAGCTGTCTCTGCTCGCGGAGATCGCCGAGCTGGCGGACGAGATCGACGTCGCGCGCGCCGAGCGCGCACTGGACAAGGCCAAGTCCGACCTGGACGAGCACGCCGAGCGGCGCGCCGAGGTCCGGCTGTTCGCGGCGCGCGGCCTCAAGGCCCGCGCCTGATTGTGCCGGACCCCGCCTGAGCGGGGTCGACCGACGGTCCCGGGGACGCGTGAGCGTGACCCCGGGACTGTCGTCTCAGTTGGTAGGTCAACGCGGTCGCCTGGTACGGCCGAACGGGGAACGCGGGTAGCGAGGAGGTAGGTGAGCATGGTCCTCGCCCTTGTGGTGTGTGCGGCGGTCGTGGCGCTCGGAGTGATCGGGTTGGTCGCGTTCGCGGTACGCCGCCGTGTGATCCAGCGGGTCGGCGGCACCTTCGACTGCAGTTACCGGCTCAAAATGCCTGTCGACGCCTCCACGCAGCCCGACCTCGACGAGAACGGCAAACCCACCTCGGCCCCGGTTCCCCAGACCGACGGCAAGGGGTGGGTTTTTGGTATCGGCCGGTACAGCGGCGACTCCATCGAGTGGTTCCGGGTCTTCTCCTACGCCCCGCGCCCCCGCAAGGTGCTGCCGCGCCGGGAGATCGAGGTGCTGGGCCGGCGCTACCCGGAGGGGCAGGAGGAGCTCGCCCTGCTCTCCGGCTCGGTCGTGCTGCGCTGTCTGCACGACGGCGCCCCGCTGGAGCTCGCCATGAGCGAGGACGCGCTCACCGGCTTCCTCGCCTGGCTCGAAGCGGCCCCGCCCGGGCAGAGGGTGAACGTCGCGTAGCGACGGGACCCTCGGGGTGGGGGTCCCCCCGGCCGGAGGCTGGGGGAGGTCAACGTCGCGCAGCGACGTTTTCGGGGGTTAACGCCGCCTAACCGGCCCGGCTAGGGTGGCCGCATGGTCAATCTGACGCGCATCTACACCCGTACCGGCGACGACGGCACCACGGCGCTCGGTGACATGAGCCGCACGAGCAAGACCGATCCCCGCCTGGTCGCCTATGCGGACGCCAACGAGGCCAACGCCGCGATCGGCGTGGCGATCGCGGCCGGCGCGCTGCCGGCCGATGTGGTCACGGTGCTCACCCGGGTGCAGAACGACCTCTTCGACGTCGGTGCCGATCTGGCCACCCCGGTGGTGGAGGACCCCAAGTACCCGCCGCTGCGGGTCGAGCAGTCCTACATCGACAAGCTGGAGACGGACTGCGACCACTACCTGGCGGAGCTGGAGAAGCTGCGCAGCTTCATCCTCCCCGGCGGCACCCCGGGCGCCGCGTACCTGCACCTGGCCTGCACGGTGGTGCGGCGGGCCGAGCGGGCCACCTGGGCGGCGATCGACACCCACGGGGACACCGTCAACCCGCTGACCGCCAAGTACCTCAACCGGCTGTCCGACCTGCTGTTCATCCTGGCCCGGGCCGCCAACAAGGAGCGCGGCGACGTGCTCTGGGTGCCGGGCGAGAACCGCTGAGACGACCGCACCCGCGCCCGCGTCCGCCGCTGTCCTAGTGGTGCTCCGCCCGCTCGGGGATCTGCCAGCCGACGATCCGGCCGTCCTCGACGATCGCGCCGGCCGGCGGCTGCTTCGGCCAGAGGGTGTAGCTGGTGGCGATGACGAGGTTCACCACCGCGGCGATGCCCAGCCGCCAGTACCACTGGTCGAACACCCCGGTCCCGGTGGCGTCGGTGAAGAGCTTCAGCGCGGTGATCAGGGTGAGCGTGATCGCCACCGAGACCAGGGTGCGCCGGCAGATCCGCCACTCGTGCCGGCTCCGGGCGGTGCCGTACTTGGGCGCGGGCAGCGGCTTCGGGCCGCCGCCGAAGCGGTGCTGGAACCGGTCGTCGGCCCAGCGGACCACCGACGGCCCGTAGCCGACCGAGAAGCCCAGGTAGCTCGCGGCGAGCGCGTGCGTCCAGGAGGCGGTGGCGCCGCCGCGCAGGTCGAGGAAGGTGAGCAGGAACAGCGCCAGGTCGATCACGGGCAGCCCGACCAGCAGGACGGTGCTCACCCTTTGCCACCGCAGCAGGTAGCGGGCGGCCAGGCCCAGCGCGAGAACCACCCAGAAGGCGACCTCGGCGGCGAGGACAAGAGTGACGATCATGGTGTGCTCCAGTTCTCGACGACGCTCCCAGCCTCCCCGCGGCACCCCCGCGCGCGCGTCGTCGGCGGGGACGGACCCGTTCTGCATCTTTCGATGTAGCGGCGCTCCTCCCGCCTCCGGAGTCGGCCGCGGGGCCGGGGATGATCTGATGGGGCCGTGCGCAGACCCACACCCACCCCACGGCAGGTCGATGCCACGATCGCGCTGGCCGGGCTGACCGGCGGACTGCTGCTGATCGCCTTCCAGGTGTACGACCACTCCTCGGCCATCCCCCGCTGGCAGGTGCTGCCGGCGCTGCTGGCGATGGCGGCCCTGGAACTGGTCCGGCGGACCAGGCCGATCACCATCGCGGTCCTCGGCGGGCTGGTCTTCGCCGGGAGCATCTTCTCCGGCGCCCTGCTGGCGACCACCATCATGTACACCGACCTGCTCTACGCGGCGGTGTTGTACGGGCCCCGGCGGATGTCGCCGATCCTGCACATCAGCGGCACCATCTCGGTGCTGGTGCTGACCACCCTGAGCTTCGTCTACAGCGACACCGGTACGGCCGTCACGGTGGTGGTGATCAGCACCCTGGTCTTCCTGGGCCCGCTCTGGAGCGCCGACATCGTGCGCAAGCACCGGCAGGAGGCGGAGACCCAGCGGCTGCGGGCGGAACAGACCGCGCTGCTCTCGGAGATGGACCGGCGCGAGGCGGTGGTCACCGAACGGGCTCGGATGGCACGCGAGTTGCACGACGTGGTGGCCAACCACCTGTCGGCGATCGCGATCCACGCGACCGGCGCGCAGTCGATGGCGCGGCGTCAGGGGCGGCCGGCGGAGGATCCGGTGCTGGAGGTGCTCGGCGTGATCCGCGAGAACAGCGTCCAGGGTTTGGCCGAAATGCGTCGCATCGTCGGGCTGCTGCGGGACAGCGGCGGCGGCGAGGCCGACGAGTCGTACGCCGCGCCGGACCTGTCGGCGGTGGACGCGCTGCTCGCCAAGGCCCGGGCGGCCGGGCGGGACGTCGGGCTGGACTTCGAGCTGACCGAGTGCGGCGAGCGCGGGGTCCTGCCGGTGCCGGTCGGGCTGGCCGCGTACCGGATCGTGCAGGAGTCGCTGACCAACGCGCTCAAGCACGCCGGCCCGGGGGAGGTCCGGGTGCTGCTGGACTTCCGGGCCGAGGAGCTGCGGATCAGTGTGGACAGCCCGTTCCGGAGCGGGGCCGGGCAGGCGCTGCCGGGTGCCAGGGCCGGGCTGGTCGGCATGGCGGAACGGGCCTCGCTGCTCGGCGGCAGCTTCGAGGCCGGGCCGAGGGACGGGAGCTGGAACGTGCGCGCGGTACTGCCGCGGGAGCAGGCGACGCAGGAAGGGGCGGGACGGTCATGACGATCCGGGTGCTGGTCGCGGAGGACCAGGCGGCGGTCAGGGCGGCGCTGGTGATGATCCTGCGGGCCGAGCCGGACCTGGAGGTGGTCGGCCAGGCGGCGGACGGCGAGGAGGCCGTCCGGCTGGCGCTGGAGCTGCGGCCCGACGTGGTCCTGATGGATGTGCAGATGCCCCGGCTGGACGGGGTCTCGGCGACCCGCCAGGTGGTGGCGGCCGGGGCGGCGCAGGTCCTGGTGCTGACGACCTTCGACCTGGACGAGTACGTCTACGGGGCGCTGCGGGCCGGGGCGGCCGGGTTCCTGCTGAAGGACCTGGAGGCGGACGCCCTGGTCGACGGCATCCGCACGGTGGCGCGCGGGGACGGCATGCTGGCGCCCTCGGTGACCCGCCGGCTGATCGGGACCTTCGCCCGTCCGGAGCGGCAGGTGGGGCCGGAGGTCCGGGCGGCGGTGGCCGGGCTGACGCCGCGCGAACGGGAGGTGCTGGCCTGCATCGGCGCCGGGCTGTCGAACGGTGAGATCGCCGGGCGGCTGGAGATGGCGGAGGCGACCACCAAGACCCATGTCAGCCGGATCCTGGCCAAGCTGAGGCTGCGCAGCCGGGTGCAGGCGGCGATCCTGGCCCAGGATCTGGGGCTGATGATCTGACTGGTCCGATCGATCCGATCAGCTGACCTTCTCGCCCGCTCAGGTCTGTCGCAGATCACACCCCCGGAAGCCACCACAGGCGCCGAATCGGCATTAAAGTCCCGCCCATGAGTGATGCGGCTCGGCGGGCGACCCCTGCCTTGAGCCGCCTTCAGGGCCCGCCCACCAGGGCGGCGACGGCATCGGGAGACCAAGCCATGAGCAGTGCGTCCAGCAAGCAGATCGCCGTGATCGGGGCCGGCCTGATGGGCGCCGGCATCGCCCAGGTCTCCGCCCAGGCCG
>NZ_JZWY01000428.1:0-2067 GCF_000966955.1 Streptomyces sp. NRRL S-495 | reverse complement strand
GCCCAGGTCTCCGCCCAGGCCGGGCACCCGGTGGTCCTGCGCGACGTGACCGAGGAGGCGCTGCGCCGGGGCCTCGACGGCATCCGCGCCTCGTACGACAAGTTCGTCTCCAAGGGCCGGCTCACCGCCGAGGACGCCGAGGCGGCGCTCGGCCGGATCACCACCACCACCGACCTCGGCGCGGTCGCCGAGGCGGACATCGTGGTCGAGGCGGTGTTCGAGCAGCTGGAGGTCAAGGAAGGCGTCTTCAAGGAGCTCGACAAGCTCGCCAAGGACGGCGCGGTGCTCGCCTCCAACACCTCCGCGATCCCGATCACCCGGATCGCCGCCGCCACCTCGCGCCCCGAGTCCGTCGTCGGCGTGCACTTCTTCTCGCCGGTGCCGCTGATGAAGCTGGTCGAGCTGGTCCGCGGCTACAAGACCAGCGACGAGACGCTGGCCACCGCCCGGGCCTTCGCCGAGGGCGTCGGCAAGGACGTCGTGGTGGTCAACCGCGATGTGGCCGGTTTCGTCACCACCCGCCTGATCACCGCCCTGGTCGTCGAGGCCGCCAAGCTCTACGAGTCGGGCGTCGCCTCCGCCGAGGACATCGACGCCGCCTGCCGGCTCGGCTTCGGCCACCCGATGGGCCCGCTGGAGACCGCCGACCTGACCGGCGTGGACATCCTGCTGCACGCCGCGCGGAACATCTACAGCGAGACCCAGGACGAGAAGTTCGCCGCCCCGGAGATCATGGCGCGCATGGTCACCGCCGGTGACCTGGGCCGCAAGAGCGGCCGCGGCTTCTACCCGTACCCGGGCAAGTGACCGCCGCCGGCTGAGCCGACGGATCGGACGGGCCGTGCGGTCGTGGGACCGCGCGGCCCGTTCTGCCGAGCCTGGTGAGTTTCCTCACGCCGGTGCCGCAGACGGGTGATTTGGGCGGTAATCGAGCGTAAGTGTGGAGAGTTCCTGCGTATATTCCCTCGGACGAGTGAAGTTGCTTCAGATCCGGCCGGAACCAGCAACCCGAGGGCCCGGCACGCCGTCAGATGGATGACGGGGAACCCGGCATTCCGTCCGGGGCCGGCGCGCGGGGCCGCTGGGCCCGCCCGGCGCCCGGAGCGTCACCGCCCCCGGCCCGGCACCGCCGGCGGCACCCGTCCCCACCGAGACCCACCCGGCCACCGACACCCGGCGGCACCGACCGCCAGGACCGGCGCCGAGCCCGGTCCGCCCCGGCACGCCGGGCCCGCCCCGCGGAGGAGGAGAGCATGCGCATCACCGGCAACCACGTGGCGCTGGCCCTCGAAGGCCGCCTCGACGTGCGTACCGCCGCCGACGCGCGGGCGCGGCTGCACCAGGCCGTCGACGGCGGCCTCGGCGACCTCGTGCTCGACCTCGGCCGGCTGGAGTTCTGGGACGCCACCGGTCTGGGCGTGATCATGGGAACCCACCGCCGGGCCGGCCGGATCGGGCGCCGGCTGGTGCTCCGCTCCGTCCCGGCCCAGCTCCAGCGCCTCCTGGTGGCCACCCGGCTGCACCGCATCCTCGCCGTCGAGGGCGTCACCGCCGAACCCCTCGGCGCCACCCTGCCGGCCCTCTGACAGCCCCGGACACATCCCCGGCGACAGCCCCGGACACACCCCCGGCCCGGCCCCGGCCCCCGCAAGCCCTTGCGCCGGGCGGCCGGTGACGGCCCGACGCTGCGCGGGTGGGCGCTGATGTGCGAGAGTCTGGCGTCAGGAAACGGCCGCCGGGGCCCGGCCCCGGGCCGCGGACGACGCCGGCCGGTACGGAGCGACGGCGCGAGCGCGGGGCGGAGCAGAACGTGGCACAGCCAACCGGGGACTTCCGGCAGGAGTCAGTGCGCACCCGGAACGGTGAACTCGTCTCCGGCGGACTGCTGGTGGGAGTCGGCGGCCCCGAGGGCTCCGAGGTCCGGCCCTGTCCCGAGGAGTGGCGCCCTCGCCCCCGCCGGACCGGGCCGGGAACACCCGCCCGCGGCCCGGCCGGCGACCCCGGCCGCCAGGTCGGCCCGCTCGCGCTCGGCGCCGGCCCCGCCGACCTCCCGCTGCTCGACCGCGA
>NZ_JZWY01000427.1:0-9484 GCF_000966955.1 Streptomyces sp. NRRL S-495 | reverse complement strand
AGCCGACATCGCCCAACTGCTCGGCCTGCTCGCCGAGGGGCGCTCGATACGCCTGGTCGGCCAGGCCGGCTCCGGCCGCAGCACCCTGCTGTCGGCCGTCGCCGCGGCCGCCGGCGACCTCGCCCCCGGCGGCGTGGTCCAGCTCCGCGGCCACCGGCGCACCGCCGCCGACCTGCTCCAGGAGCTCTTCGCCGCGACCCACCACGCCCCCGGCTTCCGCCCCGACCCCGGCCAGCTCGCCGAGCACCTCGCGGGCGTCGGCGCGATCGTCGTCATCGACGAGGTCGAACCCGACGGCGCCGAACTGGAGGCGCTGCTCGCCACCGCCCCCGACTGCGCCTTCCTGATCTCCTCCGCCGCCGACGGCCCGCTGCTCCCGGCCGACTCCCGGCTCCAGGACCACCTGGTGGCCGGCCTCTCCCGGCAGGCCTGCCTGGCCCTCGCCGCCCGGCTGGCCGGACGGCCCCTGGACGCGGCCGAGAAGGCCTGGGCGGTGGACCTCTGGTTCGAGTCCGAGGGCCTGCCGCTGCGCTTCGTCCAGGCCGCCGCGCTGCTGCGGCAGCGGGACGTCGCGGTGGACGCGTTGGTCGCCGCCGAGGAGGACCGGATGGACGTCTTCGGCGCCGTCCGGGAGCCCGTCCACGACCCCGACCCGGCGGTCCGCGAGGCGGCGCTGCGGGGCACCGTGCCGCTGCCCTCGGTCGCCGAGTCCACCCTCCCCGCCGTCCGGCTGGCCGAGGGGCTGAGCGAGACCGCGCAGGCCGTGCTGAGGCTCTCGGTGGCCCTCGGCGGCGAGTGCCCGACCGCCCCGCACCTGCCCGCCCTGATCGACGTCGGCCAGGGCGAGAGCGCGCTCGCCGAACTCGCCGACGCCGGACTCGCGGTCTCGATCGGCGGCCACCACCGGCTGACCGCCGGGGCGCTGGAACTGCTCGCCCCGCACTGGCCGGCCCGGGACAGCGTGGACGGTGCCGCCCAGCACTTCTCCTGGTGGGTCGGGCACTCCTCGGTCTCGCTGCCGCAGATCGCGGCCGAGGCCGAGGTGGTGATCGGCGTGCTGCTCGCCGACCGGGCCGCCGGGCGGCACGACTCGGTGCGGCGGCTGGCCCGGGCGGCGGCCCCGGCCCTGGCCCTGGCGCTGCGCTGGGGGGCCTGGGAGCGGGCGCTGCAGCTCGGCCTGGAGGCGGCCCGGCGGACCGGGGCCGGGGCCGACGAGGCCTGGTTCCACCACGAGCTCGGCGTGTACGCCCTCTGCGTCCACGAACCCGGGCGGGCCGTCACCGAGTTGGAGGCCGCGCTGACGCTGCGGTCCGCGCTCGGCGAGGTGCGCGGGGCGGCCGGGGCGCGCCGGATGCTCGATCTGCTGCGGGCCGAGGGCCGCCAGCTGTCGGCCGCGGCGTCCGCGGGCTCGGCGTCGGTCCGCAGGCCCGGTATCCGGGCCATCGCGCGGGTGCCGCTGCGGATCGGCGCCGCCGCGGCGGCCGGTCCCGGCCGGAGCAGGCGGGCGGTCGTCGCCGCCTCGGCGGCGGTGCTGGCGCTGGGCGTGCTCGGGACGGCGGTCGGGCTGACGGTGACCGGGGAGGACCGCGGCAACGACCCGCACAGCAGCAGCGACGACGGTTCCACGCTGCCCGGTGCCGAGACCTCGCCGCGCCCCTCCTCGCCCCGGCCGACGGCCTCCGGGGCCTCCTCGCCGGTCACCCTGCCGGCCACCGGAGCGACGGGTGGGCCGGTCCTGGAGCAGTCGGCGGCCGGTACCCCGTCGAGCGGTGGCGCCACCGCCTCCCGGACGCCCTCCGGCTCGCCGTCGGCCTCGGGTTCGGCCTCGGCCTCGAAGAAGCCGAGCGGTTCGCCGAGCCCGGGGGCGAGCACCGGCACCACTCCGCCGCAGACCCAGGCCCCCAACCCGCCGCAGCCCCCCGGGGGCGGCACCGGGGGCGGTACGGGCGGTGGCACGGGTGGTACCGGGGGCGGTGGGACGTCCGGTGGCAGCGGTACCCAGCCGACCGGGGACCCCAGTACGCCCCCGCCCCCGTCCACGACCTCCCCGACGGCGAGTCAGTCCCCGAGCCCGACCCCTACCCCCACCCCCACCGATACGACGACGCCGTCGGGCTCGACGAGCCCGACGACGTCCACTCCGGCGTCCTCGCCGGCCGGTTGACCGGCCGGCCGGGGGGGTCAGAACAGCTTGAGCTTGTCGTCGTCGATGCCGCGCAGCCCGTCGTAGTCCAGCACCACGCAGCCGATGCCGCGGTCGGTGGCCAGCACGCGGGCCTGGGGCTTGATCTCCTGCGCGGCGAAGATGCCCTTCACCGGGGCCAGCAGCGGGTCCCGGTTGAGCAGTTCCAGGTACCGGGTGAGCTGTTCGACGCCGTCGATCTCGCCGCGCCGCTTGATCTCCACGGCGACCGTCGCGCCGTCGGAGTCGCGGCACAGGATGTCCACGGGGCCGATCGCGGTCGGATACTCGCGGCGGATCAGCGACCAGCCGGCGCCGAGCACCTCCATCCGGTCCGCGAGCAGCTCCTGGAGGTGTGCCTCGACACCGTCCTTGATGAGTCCGGGGTCCACCCCGAGTTCGTGGGAGGAATCGTGCAGCACCTCCTCCAGCGTGATGATGAGCTTCTCGCCGGCCTTGTTCTCCACCGTCCAGACCCCGTCGGCCTCCTTGAGGACGCACGGCGGGGACATCCAGTTGAGCGGCTTGTAGGCGCGGTCGTCGGCGTGGATGCTGACGCTGCCGTCGGCCTTGACCAGGATGAGCCTGGTGGCGGAGGGCAGATGGGCGGAGAGCCGACCGGCATAGTCGACTGAGCAGCGGGCAATTACGAGACGCACGGTCGACCACGCTAGCCCACCGGGGCCAGTTGATGCGATTCCACGACGACGGGGTGAAGAATCCGCGAACCCCGCCACGATGGATGCCCTGCGATCCCGTCAAAGCCTGTCGGCACCCTGGCGGCCATCACCATAGACAGCTACGGTGTGTGACGGCTTGCTTGCGGGAGCGCTGTCAACGGGGATGGAGACTTCAGATGAACGATCCGACAGGTTCCGGCCAATCCGGCGCATGGGGGCGTATTCCCGGAGGAATCCGCCGGAACCACCGGTCTGGTCCGTCGTTGGCTGCCACGCTGTTCTGAGCGGGCGGCGCCCCGGCCGCGTCCCTCGACGGACCAGCGGCGCCCCTGCCTGGCGTGTTGCCGGAAACACGGTCGTCCGACGGCGTCACACCCGTCCGACGGTGTTCCGGACACAGACGCGCCTGCACCCTCACCCTCAGCTCTGACTTGGACTACGCATCACCGCCCGCGCGCCGCGTGGGCGGACCGCGAGAGGAGAATCCATGTCGCTCGACGTCTCACCGGCCCTGCTGGAGAAGGCCGCGCGGGACGAGGTCGACGAGCGGGAGTTCGTCGACTGCGTCCGCGTCTCCCTGCCGTACGCCTGGGAGCTGATCAGCTCGCTGGTCGCCCGGGCCGAGGTCGACGGCACCGACTTCGCCGACAACCACGTACCGCCGCCCAGCGAGCAGGCCCGCGGCCAGCTCCTGCGGGCACTGGCCAGCGACGCCATCCGGGGGGCCCTGGAACGGCACTTCGGCGTCCGCCTCGCCTTCCAGAACTGTCACCGGGTGGCGGTCTTCCGACCGTCCTCCGCCAACAAGAAGCGGTACGACCGCTTCACCTCGGTCCGTGAGCAACTCCTCAACCAGTCCGACGAACTCCGGGACTGTTAGTCGTAGTCGCCCGCTCGTCTGTGGGGCCTCGGGGCGGGGGTCGCCCGCTCGCCTGTCGTTTCCGGGTGGCCGCCGGGCCCCGTCGCGGGGGGCCCGGCAGCCGGGTGTCATCCCAGCTGCGGCAGGACCTCGGAGCCGATCCGGGCGATGTTGTGCAGGGTGGCCTCCCGGTCGCCGCTGCCCTCGGCGAGCAGCGCGAACCGGCGGATGCCGGTCCGCTCGGCGGTGGCCAGCAGCCGGTCCGCGCACTGCCTGGGGGTCCCGACCGCGTGCAGGTCGCAGAGCAGCTCGGTGTACTGGTGCGGGTCCCGCATCTTCCGCTCCCGGCCGTCCACCGTGCGGTGGGCGCCGAGCCCGAACTCGAACCAGCCGGGCATGGCGCGCAGCAGGGTGGCCCGGGCCGTCGAGGCGCGGTCGTCGACCTGGGCGACCCCGGCCGCGACGTGCTGGCGGGTGATCCGCCGCAGCTGCTCCTCGCCGCGCCCGGCCGCCAGCCAGGCGGAACGGTAGAGCTCCAGCATGTTCAGCTTGTCCTCGTCGCCGGAGTGCATGCCCAGCAGCATCGGCAGACCCCGTTCGGCGGCGGTGCGGACCCCGCCGGGCGAGGTGCAGGCGACCACCATCGGCGGGCCGGCCACCGGCCGGCCGGTGGCGGTGAGCTCCTCGGCGGAGCCGTCGGCGTCCTGGCGCTGCCGGGGGAAGCGCAGCGTGCCGGTCCGGTCGTCGAGGCCCAGCCAGGCGCCGAGGTCCGGCTGCCGGGGCGGCTCGGTGGCCCGGGGCACCACGGCGACCTCGGGGAAGGTGAACTGCGGCCCGGCCGCGCCCACCCGGGTGCCGCGCAGCCAGCGCAGCAGCAGGTCGAGCCGCTCCGGGAAGCCCCGTTCGAAGGCGTCGACACCGCCGCCGAACACCTCCAGGTCGATCCACGGGCCGCCGCGCCCCACCCCGAGCGTGAAGCGTCCGTCGGAGGTGAGGTGGAGCAGCGCCGCCTGTTCGCCGAGGGCCACCGGGTGGGTGGTGGAGAGCACGCTGACCGCCGTGCCGATGCCGATCCGCCTGGTCCGGCCGAGCAGCAGTGCGGCCAGGGTGGCGGCGTTGGGGCAGACCCCGTACGGGACGAAGTGGTGCTCGGCCAGCCAGACGCTGTCGAGTCCCGCCTGCTCGGCCGCGACGGCGGCGCGGACGGTGCGGTCGAGCGCCTCCCCGTGGGTCTGGCCGGGGAACTGCGCCGAGAGCAGGAACGCGCCGACCTGGACGGGGGCGGTGTCCGCGGTGGCGGCGCCGGTGCGCCGGTCCGCCGGCAGCGGGGTGCCGGCGGCGGCCGTCACGGTGGTGGGGGTCAGCGCCGGGCCGGGGGCCGGCGGGCGGACACCGACGGGCCGGCGGGTCTCGGCGCGGGTGCTGGTTCGGGTCATGGTGAGGCCTCCTCGGGTGCGCGCAGGGTCTGCGGGCCCCGCCTGTCCCCTCGTGAGTAGCCCATGTCATGTGCCAATGGCACGCCGAACCACCAATTTCCCAGAGAATCGGGTGGATCTCACGGGAAACAGCCGATCATCCTCCGATGCCGTGATAGTGGCCCACCCGGGCAGTGAGCGGCCGTACGCTGGAACGGTTCCCGACACCCCGCAGAGAGGTAGCCCGACGTGTCGCCCCGACGCAACCGGATCAAGAGCGCCGCCGAACCGGACCGGGCGGAGCCGGCCGCCCCGATGGGCAGCTCGATGCGACGGACCGAGAGCTACCAGGGCGACGACTGGGTGGTGCAGACGGTCGCCGGGACGGCCGGACGGCACTACCGCTGCCCGGGCTGCGACCAGGAGATCCCGCCCGGGACGGGGCACTTGGTGGCGTGGCCGCTGCACGGCGCGGGCGTGGACGACCGGCGGCACTGGCACCGGGCCTGCTGGGGCGCTCGGGAGCGCCGGGCCTCGAACCTGCTCCGCGGCCGCGGCGCTCCCCGCTACTGACCCGCACCGACCGGTCCTGACGCCCCGCCCGGCTCAGGCGTCGCGCCGCTTCAGCACCAGCGCGCCGCCGACCAGCGCGGCGACGGTCCAGGCCAGGCAGATCAGGAAGCCCGCCCACGGCCCGTACGGCTGGCCTTCCTGCTCGTAGACCAGCAGCATCCGGGAGCCCGCGTAGTCGGGGAAGTAGTGGGCGACGGTCTTGGCGCCCGGCACCGCCGAGAGGATCGGCGAGAGCAAGAAGAAGAACGGCACCAGCACGCCCAGCGCGAGGGTCTGGTTGTGCAGCATCGTGGTGACCCCGGCCGAGAAGAGGCAGAGCATCGTGAGGTAGAGCGCGGCGCCGAACACCGCGCGCAGCACGTTCGGTTCGCCCAGCGAGGTGGAGTGGTCGCCGAGCAGCGCCTGGCCGGTGAAGAAGGTCAGGAAGGCCGTCACCAGCGAGACGGCCAGGGCGAGCCCCCCGAGCACCACGGCCTTGCCGGTGAGCAGGGTGCCGCGCTGCGGGACGGCCGCCAGGGTGACCCGGATCATCCCGCTGCTGTACTCGTTCCCGATCGCCAGTACGCCGAAGACGATGATGGCCAGCTCGCCGAGGAGGATGCCGGAGAAGGCGGTGCCGGTGGCGTCGAACGGGGTGTTGTCGCTGCGGAACTCCTCGAAGTTGTTGTTGGTCAGCAGCGACAGCAGGGCGCCGACGCCGAGGGTGACCACGAAGGTCAGCGCGAGGGTCCAGATCGTCGAGCGGACACTGCGGATCTTGGTCCACTCGGAGCGCAGGACCGCGGGGAAGGACGCCATCTCAGTTCTCCTCCGTGCCGCGGGCGGCCGGCTGCCCCGCCGGCCCGCCCTTCCAGTCGGCGCCCCAGACGCCGGGTGCGCCGGCCGCGTCCCGGCCCGGCCCGTCGCCGGCGTGGTACTCCACCGCGTCGGCCGTCATTTGCATGAACGCCTCCTCCAACGAGGCCTGCTGCGGGCTGAGTTCGTGCAGCACCACGCCGTTCGCGGCGGCCAGCTCGCCGAGCGCGGCGAGGTCGCCGTCGACCACCTCGACCGAGCCCGCGGGGCCCGCCTCGTGCCGCAGTCCGGCGCCGGCCAGCGCGTCGAGCAGCCGCTCGGGCTGCGGGCTGCGCAGCCGGACGGCGGAGCGCGAGTTGCGCCGGATGAACTCGGCCATCGGCAGGTCGGCCAGCAGCCGGCCGCGGCCGATGACCACCAGGTGGTCCGCGGTGACGGCCATCTCGCTCATCAGGTGGGAGGAGACGAAGACGGTCCGGCCCTCGGCGGCGAGGCGCTTCATGAGGTTGCGGATCCAGAGGATGCCCTCCGGGTCGAGCCCGTTCACCGGTTCGTCGAACATGACGATCTCCGGGTCCCCGAGCAGCGCGCAGGCGATGCCGAGGCGCTGGCCCATGCCGAGCGAGAAGCCGCGGGCCCGCTTGCGGGCGACCGGGGTGAGGCCGACCAGGGCGAGCGCCTCGTCCACCCGGCGCACCGGGATCCGGTTGCTCTGGGCGAGCCAGAGCAGGTGGTCCCGGGCGGTACGGCCGGGGTGGACGGCCTTGGCCTCCAGCAGCGCGCCGATGTACTTGAGCGGTTCGCTCAGCTGTCCGTATCGTCTGCCGTCGATGGTGACCCGGCCGCCGGTGGGACGGTCGAGGTCGAGGATCATGCGCATCGTGGTGGACTTCCCGGCACCGTTGGGCCCCAGGAACCCGGTGACCACGCCCTGCGGGACCTTGAAGCTCAGCCGGTCGACGGCCAGGGTCTTGCCGTAACGTTTGGTCAGGTCGTGCAACTCGATCATCGCTGCTCCCTTACTCTCCGTCAGGCTATGACAAAGCGGACAAGGTGGCCCGCTGAGTGGGCCCGCCGGGCGCACCGGAATACGGTGGCCCCATGACCCAGCTCCCCTCCGCAGTGTCGGTCCGCGAGAGCGGTACCGGAACTCCCCTCGTGCTGCTGCACGCCTTTCCGCTCAGTGCCGCCATGTGGTCCGCCCAACTGGAGGCGCTGCCCGGTCCGACCGGGGACCGGGCCCGGGTGATCGCCCCGGACCAGCGCGGCTTCGGCGGTGCCGGGCTGGGCTCCGAGGAGCCCTCGCTGGACACCGTCGCCGACGACGTCGCCCGACTGCTGGACGCCGCCGGGATCGACCGGACGGTGCTCGGCGGGCTCTCCATGGGCGGGTACGTGGCGCTGGCCTTCGCCGAGCGCCACCCCGACCGGCTGGCGGGCCTGCTGCTGGCCAACACCAAGGCCACCGCCGACCCCGAGCCGGCCAGGGCCAACCGGGAGCGGATCGCCGCCGCGGTGCTGGCCCGGGACAGCGTGCGGCTGCTGCTCGACGAGCGGATGGCCGCCGTCCAGCTCGGGCCGGACTCCCAGCACCTGGTGGACCGGGTGGAGGGGATGATCGCCGCCGCCCCGCCGGCCACCGTCGCCTGGGCGCAGCGGGCCATGGCGGCCCGCCCGGAGCGGCTGGACGTCCTGGCCGGGGTGCGGGTGCCGGCCGCCGTGCTGGCGGGCGCGGAGGACGCGCTGATGCCCGTCACCGAGGCCGAGTCGATGGCGCGGGCGCTGCCGGACGCCGAGCTGACCGTGCTGCCCCGGGTGGGGCACCTGAGCGCGATCGAGGCGCCGGAGGCGTTCGACGCGGTCGCGCGCCGGCTGCTGGAGCGGGTGGTGGCGGCGGGATGAGGGAGGAACGTGCGGAGGCCGGCGGCTGGGACTTCTCCGCGTTGGAGGTGACGGGCCGGATCCCGTTGACCAACCGGGGCGAGGGGCTGCTCGAACTGACCCTGGAGCCGCTGGGGGAGGACTACTGGATGCGCCCGGGGGAGACGTTCATCGTCACCTCGTACGGCGACTACGGGCCGGGGCACCCGTTCGAGGTGCAGTACTGGCCGGACTCGGTGTCGGTCTGGTGCACCTCGTGGTTCGGCACCGTCTCGGACGACGAGGGCAACCAGCTGAGCCACGGTCACCAGCGGCCGGACGGCGCCTACCCGCGCTACGGGTTGTCCGACAACCCCTAGGGGACCGCCCGGCGGTTCCCGGGAAGCCGGACGGCCCCCGCCCGGGAGGGGCGGGGGCCGTCGTGGCTCGCGGGGTGCGTCAGCGCGACTGCTGGGCGGGCACGCCCATGGTGTCGTCGTTCGGCAGCGAGGCGGCGGCCACGGCCGCGCCGGTCAGCGTCGCCAGCATCTCGCGGACGTTGGTCAGCTGGGCGTTGATGCTGTCGCGGCGGTTGGTGAGCGCCGCCAGCTCGCGCTCGGACTCGCTGCGGATGCGGTCGGCCTTGGCGTTGGCGTCGGCCACGATGTCCTCGGACTGGCGCTGGGCCGTCTCGACGGTCTGGCGGGCGCGGCGCTCGGCGTCGGTGCGCAGCTTCTCGGCCTCCAGGCGCAGCTGCTCGGCCCGGTGCTCGATCTCGGCCAGCCGCTTCTCGGCCTTGGCCTGACGGGCGGCCAGGTCGCGCTCGGACTGCTCGCGGCGCTTCGCCAGGTTGGTCTCGAACTCCAGCGCGGCCTGGGCGGCCTTGGTGCGGGTCTCCTCGAAGAGGGCGTCCGCCTCCTCGCGCTTGTTCTGCGCGTCCTTGTTGGCCTCGGCGCGCAGCTGGGCGGAGTCGCTCTTGGCCTTGTCGACGATCCGCAGACCCTCGTCCTCCGCCTTGGCCTTGCGGTCCTTGGCGTAGTTCTCGGCCTCGGTGCGGACCTGCTGGGCGGCGGCCTCGGCGAGCTCGCGGTGCTGCTCGGCGGCGCGGTGCGCCTCCTCG
>NZ_JZWY01000426.1:0-2369 GCF_000966955.1 Streptomyces sp. NRRL S-495 | reverse complement strand
GCGCGGTGCGCCTCCTCGCGCAGGTCCTTGGCCTCCTCCTCGGCGAGGCGCAGGATCTTCTCGACCCGGGCACCGAGACCGGCGTACGACGGCTCCGCCTCGGCGACCGCCGCCTGGGCGGTCTGGGTCTCCAGGTGGAGCTCCTCGATGCGCTTCTCGAGTGCGCTGATCCGGGTCAAGGCACTGTCACGGTCGGCCACCAGCTTGGTGATCCGCTCGTCGACCTGGGCACGCTCGTACCCACGGCGCACCAGGTCGAAGCCGTGAGGGGAGTGACTGTCGCTCATGGGGTTCTGGGCTTCCTGTCGTCAAACCGCTGAGGTGGTTGAGGGAATCCTGACACGGTACCGGAGTGTCGGCGGCGAAACGCCGTTGTCCCGCGGACAATGTCCGCTCAATCGGGTGGTGCGCTCTTGGAGCGATTGCCACCCGATCGGGGAGAGCCAATTCCGGCACCGGCCTTGGCACCCCCGTCCTTCTTGGTACTTCCCCCGTTTGCCTGTGCGACCGGTGACGGTGCCTCGAAGGCCTCCAGCGCGGACAGCACGTCCTGCACCCTGGAGATCTCGGTGTTGATGTCCTTGCGCCGGCGCACCAGTTCGTCCAGCTCGCGCCGGCCCTCGTCGGTGACCCGCTGCGCCTCGGCCCTGGCCTCGGCGAGCAGCCGCTCGGCCTCCGCCCGGGCGAGTTCGATCTGCTCGTCCGCGGTCCGGTCGGCGGCCCGCAGCCGCTTCTCGGCCTCGGCGGCGGCCGACTCCAGCCGCTCCTCCGCCTCGTCCTGGGCGGACTTCAGCTTGGCCTCGGCCTTGACGATCAGGGCCTCGGCGCGGTCGGTGGAGCTGGCGAGCTTGGTCTCGGCCTCCTTCAGCAGGCCCTCGGCCTTGCGGACGGCGGACAGCCGGACCTTGCTGGCCTCGCTCGACGCCTCCGAGGTCAGCTCGTTGGCGCGGTCCTCGGCACCCGCGACCAGCGCCGCCGCCCGGTCCTCGGCCTCGGCGACGGTGGCGACCGCCTGCTCCTCGGCCTCGGTCAGCTGGTCCTGGGCGGCCGTCACCAGGGCGTCCACCCGCTCGCCGGCCGACTTCATGGCCTGCGCGTTCTCCTTGCGGGCGCGCTCGTGCAGGGCCTCGACCTCGGCGTCGGTGCGCTCGCGCAGCTCCTCGGCGCGCTCGCGGATCGCGGTGGCGTCCCGGCGGGCCTCGGAGAGCAGCGCGTCGGCGTCCGAGCGGCCCTTCTCGACGGCCTCCTGCCCGGTGGCCTCGCCGGCCGCGACCAGCCGGTCGGCCTCCTTGCGGGCGGCGGCGACCATCGCGTCGGCCTGCTCCTCGGCGGCGGCGGTGGTGGCCAGCGCGGTGGTGCGGGCGTCCTCGCCGAGCGACTCGGCGTCCGCGAAGGCCTTCTCCAGTACGGACTTGGCGTGCTCGCGGGTGGACTTGTCGAACTGCTCGGCGGCCTCGCGGGTGTCCGCGTCGTAGGCGTCGGCGCGGGCGTGGGTGTCGGCGTCGTAGTCGTCGGCGAGGGTGCGGGTGGCGAGCGCGTACTCCTCGGCCTCGGCCCGCAGCGCGGCGGCGAACTCCTCCGCCTCGGCGATGCCGGCGGCGGCCCGGTCCTCGCCGGCGGCCACCGTCCGGGCGGCCAGCTCCTCGGCCTCGGCGCGCTGCCGCTCGGCGGCCTCCTGGGCGGCCCGCAGCGTGTCCTCGGCCTCGGCGCGCAGCTGCTCGTCCCAGGCCAGGGCCTCGGCCCGGTGCCGGGCCAGCTCGGCCTCGGCGGCCTCGCGCTCGGCGGCCAGTTCCAGCTCGGTCTGCTCGCGCAGCGCGGTCGTCTCGGCGTCGGTGCGGGCCCGCAGGTCGGCGGTCTCCCGCTCGGCGGTCGCGCGCAGCTCCGCCACCTCGTGCTCGACCGTGTCGCGCAGCTCGGCGGTCTCGCGGTCGGCCAGTGCCCGCAGTTCGGTGGTCTCCCGGTCGGCGGTGTCGCGCAGTTCGGCGGCGGCCCGCTCGGCCTGCTCGCGCAGCTCCGCGGACTCCCGCTCGGCGGTGGCCCGGAGTTCGGCGATCTGCTGCGAGGCGGTCTCGTGCAGCCCGGCCACCGACTGGCGGACCTCGGCGGCCTCCTCCTCGGCGGCCTCGACCAGTGCGGCGGCCTCGGTCCTGGCCTCGGCGACCAGCTCCTCGCCGTCGCGCCGGGCCTGCTCCAGCTCCTCGCCGGCCTCGGCCCGGATCGTCGCGGCCGTGGCCCGGGCCTCGGACAGCTCGCGGCCGGCCTCGGCGCGGACCGTCGCGGCCTGCTCGTCGGCGAGCGTCCGCTCGGCCTCGGCCCGCTCGCGCAGCTCCGCCGCGGCGGCCTCGGCCTCGGCCCGGAGGCGGGCGGTC
>NZ_JZWY01000425.1:0-10155 GCF_000966955.1 Streptomyces sp. NRRL S-495 | reverse complement strand
TCGCGGACGGCGGCCGCCTCGGCGGCGGTGCGCCCGGCCAGCTCCTCGGCGGCGGCCTCGCTGTCGGCCCGGAGCTGCTCGGCGGCGGCCCCTGCGGCCTCCAGGGCCCGCTCGGCCTCGGCCTGGAGCCGGGTGGTCTCGGCGGTGGTGCGTTCGGTGAGGTCGGCGGCGGCGGTCTCGGCCTCGGTGCGGACGCGTTCGGCGTGGGTGTCGGCGGCTTCGCGGACGGCGGCGGCCTCGGCGGCGGTGCGTCCGGCCAGCTCCTCGGCGGCGGCCTCGGCCTGCTCGCGCGCCGCCTTGGCGGCGGCCAGCTGCTCGGCGGTCTCCTCGCGCTCCCGGAGCAGCCCGGCGGAGGCCTCCTCGCGCTCGCGGCGGCTCTCCTCCCGCAGCGCCTCGGCGGCGGCCTGGGCCTCGGCCCGGCTGCGGGCGGTCTCGCTGTCGGTCTCGGTGCGCAGCCGCTCGGCGGCGCCGACGGCGGCGTCCCGGACGGCGTTCGCCTCGGCCTGGGCGTCGGCCCGCAGGGCCTGCGCGGCGGCGGTCGCCGCGGCCCGCAGCTGCTGGTCGAACTCGGTTGCCTCGCGGCGCAGTTCGGCGGTCTCCCGCTCGGCGGCGGAGCGGTTCTCGGCGGCCGCGGCCTTGGCGGCGGTGAGCGCGTCCTGGCCCTGCTGCTCGGCCGTGGCGGTGATCTTCGCGGCCTCGGCGCGGGCCCGCTCCAGGGTCTGCTCGGCCCGTCCCTGGGTCTCGGCGGCCTGCTCCTTGGCCTGCTCGCGCAGCCGCTCGATCTCGGCGGCGGCGCCGGAGCGCAGCTCGTCCGCGTCGGCCTTGGCGGTGGTGAGCAGCTCCTCGGCGGTCTTCGCCGATTCCTCGATCTGCACCACGGCCTGCCGACGGGCCTCGCCGCGCACCCGCTCCGCCTCGGCGGCGGCCTGGGCGCGCAGCTCCTCCGCCTCGGCGCGCAGCCGGGCGGCCTCGTCCTGCATCTCCTGGATCCGCTCGCGGATCGCGGCGGCGTCGTCCAGGGCGGCGTTCTGGGCGGCCTCGACCGCGGCCCGGGCCTGCTCGCGCAGTCGCTCGGCCTCGGCGGCGGCCTCGCTCCGGATCCGCTCGGCCTCGGCGGTCGCCCCGGTGCGGGTGGCCTCGGAGTCCCGGCCGGCCCGGTCGAGCATCTCCTCGGCGCTCTTGGCGGCCTTGGCCAGGTGGGCGGCGGCCTCCGTGGCACCGGCCGCCCGGCCGGCCTCCTCGGCCTCGCCGCGCAGCCGCTCGGCGGCGCTCTCGGCCTGGGCCCGCAGTTCGGCGACGTCCCGCTCGGCCTGCGCGCGCATCTCGGCGATCGCGGCCTCGGCCTCGGAGCGCAGCTGACCGGCCACCGACTCGGCGGTGGCGCGCAGCCGCTCGCTCTCCTCGGCGGCGGCGGCCTTGGCGGCGTCCGCCTCGGCCTTCCTGGTGGCGGCCTGCGCGCGGATCGCGTCGGCCTCCTTGGTGGCCTGGGCGACCATCCGGGCGACCTCGGCGCGGGCGGTCTGCGAGCGCTGCTCGCTGGCGGCCTCGCCGTCGGCGACCCGCCGCTCGGCGGCGGCCTCCGCCGCGGCCTGGAGCTGTTCGGCGGCGGCCTCGGTCCTGGCGCGCAGCTCGGCGGCCTCCTGCCGGGCCCGCTCGGCCTCGGCGGCGACCTCGGCGCGCAGTCGTGCTATCTCCGCCTGGGCGTGGGACAGCTGCTGCTCGGCGTGGGCCTGCTCGGCGGCGGCGACCTCGGTGAGCCGGCCGATCTCGGCGCGGGCGGCGGCCAGCTCCTGCTCGGCGGCGGCGTGCGCGACGGCGAGCTGCAGCTGGGCCTCGCCACGGGCGGCGTCCACATCGGCGGCGGCCTGGGCGCCGGCCTGCTGGGCCTGCTCGGAGGCGGCCCGTAGCAGTCGCTCGGCGTCGTTCTGGGCGCGGTGGAGGGCGGCCTCGGCGGCGGCCTGGGCCTCGCCGCGGGCGGCGTCCACGTCGGCGGCGGTCTGCGCGCGGGCCTGGTCGGCGAGGGCGGCGGCCTCGGCCCGGGCCGCGGCCATCAGCCGGTCGGCCTCGCCGCGGGCCTCCTGCAGCAGGCGCTGGGCCTCCTGCTCGGTGCCGGCCCGGGCCTGCTCGGCCCAGCTGACGTTCTCGTTGACGTGCTGCTCGGCGCTGCGGCGCAGCTCGGCGAGCTCGTCCTCGAGCTGGCGGCGGCGGGCGGCCAGCTCGGCCTCCAGCCGGGCGGTGCGCTCGGCGGTCTCGGCCATGATCCGCTGGGTCGCGGCCTGGGACTCGCGCAGCTGGCGCTCGGCGTCGGCGCGCAGCTGCTGGGCCTGCATCTCGGCCGTGCGGAGCATCTGCTCGGCCTGGCCGGACACGGCGTCGAAGGCGCGCGGCTGGGCGAGCATCCGGCGGGATTCGTGCAGCTTGGCCCGGAGCACCTCCACCTGGTAGGCGAGGTCCTCGGCATGCTCGACTGACTTGTCCCGCTCCTTCCGAGTCCGATCCATCTCGGCCTCGAACTGGGAGAGGTGATCGTCAACCTCGTAGCGGTCGTAGCCCCGCACTCCGCGGTCCCATCCATCTCCTGGTCGCGTCCTCGACCCGGCCGGTCCGCTCCCGTGGTCCGGGCGCCGTTCCGACTGGTCCTTGCATCGCGGCCGTCGGGACGCCCCCGTCGTACCGGGAACGTCCGCCGCGTCGTCGGAGTCCGGGGCGTGGGAGCGCGGTCGATCCGCATTCCCCCGTCCGGGTGGACTCCTGGGCGAACTCTTGCCTTGTGGAGAATGGTGACAGATCCGTCTTGCGACTGTTCAGCCGTGCCCGCGTAGTGGACTCCCCTGCGACGGGCCTCCCACCGGGGCGGACGGGCCTGTCTTCGGCCGTGCCCGTCGCCTCCGTCCCCCGGAGTCTTCGCGCACCTGGGCATTGTAGTGGGAGCGTGTGGCGGGGGAATGGTCGCGTGGGGGTTTTCCGGCCCGAAGGCCGAGGTTACCGGCCGGTCATGGCCGTGATGGGGCCCCGGAGACCCGGGTGCCGCACCGCGGCGGCACCCGGGGGAGGGGTCAGTGGCCCTCGTGCGCGTCCGGCTCGGCGGCGGTGACCAGCTCGGTCAGCACCCCGCCGCAGTCCTTGGGGTGCAGGAAGGTGATCCGCGAGCCCATCGAGCCGATCCGCGGCTCGTCGTAGAGCACCCGGACGCCCTTGGCGCGGATCTCCTCGGAGTCGGCGTCGACGTCGCCGGTGCCGAAGGCGATGTGGTGGACGCCCTCGCCGTTCTTGGCCAGCCACTTGCCGATCGGGGAGTCCTCCCGGATCGGCTCCAGCAGCTGGAGGTAGGAGGCGCCGCCGTCGCCGGTGTCATTGATCTTGAGCATGGCCTCGCGGACCCCCTGCTCCTCGTTGACCTCGCTGTGGAACACCTCGAAGCCGTAGGTGGCGCGGTAGAACTCGACCGTCTTGTCGAGGTCTCGGCAGGCGATACCGATGTGGTCGATGCGGGTGAGCACGGATGGCCTCCGGTGAGGAGCGGGCGCGACAGGACGGCAACAGTGCAGCGCATGACGGTCGGCGGCGCCACCGATCGGGGTGCGAGTCTGCTCACACGGGCCCGGCAGGGTTCACCCGGGCCGGGTCGGCACAGTGTTGACCGAAGTGTGCCAGTGCGCTCGATCACACCATGGGTCCGGTGACGGGCGGGTAACAGGTCAGTACATTGAGCGGAATCCTCCACCTGGCCACGACGTGCGAAGGGGCTCGTCCCATGACCAACACCACCTCTGTGATCGTTGCCGGGGCACGGACCCCGATGGGCCGGCTGCTCGGCTCCCTGAAGGGCTTCTCCGGCGCCGAGCTCGGCTCCTTCGCCATCAAGGCCGCGCTGGAGCGGGCCGGCATCACCGGCGACCAGGTCCAGTACGTGATCATGGGCCAGGTCCTCCAGGCCGGCGCCGGCCAGATCCCGGCCCGCCAGGCCGCCGTCAAGGCCGGCATCCCGCTGAACGTCCCGGCGCTCACCATCAACAAGGTGTGTCTCTCCGGCCTGGACGCCATCGCGCTGGCCGATCAGCTGATCCGGGCCGGCGAGTTCGACATCGTGGTGGCCGGCGGCCAGGAGTCGATGACCAACGCCCCGCACCTGCTGCCGAAGTCCCGCGAGGGCTACAAGTACGGCGCGATCGAGCTGCTCGACGCGATGGCCCACGACGGCCTGACCGACGCCTACGAGAACATCCCGATGGGCGAGTCCACCGAGAAGCACAACACCCGGCTCGGCATCCCGCGCGAGGTCCAGGACGAGATCGCCGCCGCCTCGCACCAGCGCGCGGCCAAGGCGCAGGCCGACGGCATCTTCGACGCCGAGATCGTCCCGGTGGAGATCCCGCAGCGCAAGGGCGAGCCGGTCGTGTTCGGCCAGGACGAGGGCATCCGCGCCGACACCACGGTCGAGGGCCTGGCCCGGCTGCGCCCGGCGTTCACCAAGGACGGCACCATCACCGCCGGCACCTCCTCGCAGATCTCGGACGGCGCGGCCGCCGTGGTCGTGATGAGCAAGGCCAAGGCCGAGGAGCTGGGCCTGAGCTGGATCGCCGAGATCGGCGCGCACGGCAATGTCGCGGGGCCGGACAACTCGCTGCAGTCGCAGCCGTCCAACGCGATCAAGCACGCGGTGGCCAAGGAGGGCATCGCCGTCGAGGACCTCGACCTGATCGAGATCAACGAGGCCTTCGCCGCCGTCGCCCACCAGTCGACCAAGGACCTCGGCGTCTCCTCGGAGATCGTCAACGTCAACGGCGGCGCGATCGCGCTGGGCCACCCGATCGGGATGTCCGGCGCCCGGGTCGTGCTGCACCTCGCGCTGGAGCTGAAGCGCCGCGGCGGCGGCATCGGCGCGGCCGCGCTCTGCGGCGGCGGCGGTCAGGGTGACGCGCTGATCGTGCGGGTCCCCAAGGCCTGACCCGTACCGGCCCACCGACCGAACCACACCGGGGCTGCGCACCGCCACAAGCGGGGCGCAGCCCTTCGGCGCAAGGAGACCCACCCATGATCGATGTGCCGACCCTGGTCGAGCAGGCCCGGCAGGGCCGTCCGCGGGCCGTCGCCCGCCTGATCTCACTGGTCGAGAACGCCGCGCCGGAGCTGCGCGAGGTGATGGCCGCGCTGGCGCCGTACACGGGGCGCGCCTACACGGTCGGGCTGACCGGCTCGCCGGGCGTGGGCAAGTCCACCACCACCTCGGCGCTGGTCTCCGCCTACCGGCGGCTGGGCAAGCGGGTCGGCGTGCTGGCGGTCGACCCGTCCTCGCCGTTCTCCGGCGGCGCGCTGCTCGGCGACCGGGTCCGGATGCAGGACCACGCCACCGACCCCGAGGTGTTCATCCGCTCGATGGCCACCCGGGGCCACCTGGGCGGTCTGTCCTGGGCCGCCCCGCAGGCACTGCGGGTGCTGGACGCGGCCGGCTGCGACGTGATCCTGGTCGAGACCGTGGGCGTCGGCCAGTCCGAGGTGGAGATCGCCGCGCAGGCCGACACCGCGGTGGTGCTGCTCGCCCCCGGGATGGGCGACGGCATCCAGGCCGCCAAGGCCGGGATCCTGGAGATCGGCGACCTGTTCGTGGTCAACAAGGCCGACCGGGACGGCGCCGACGCCACCGCCAGGGAGCTGAACCACATGCTGGGCCTCGGCGAGGCCCGCGAGGCGGGGGCCTGGCGCCCGCCGATCGTGAAGACCGTGGCGGCCCGGGGCGAGGGCGTGGACGAGGTGGTGGAGGCGCTGGAGAAGCACCGCGCCTGGCTGGAGGAGCACGGCGAGCTGGAGGTCCGGCGCCGCCGCCGGGCCGCCCAGGAGATCGAGGCGATCGCGCTGGCCGCGCTGCGGGCCCGGATCGGCGACCTGCACGGCGACCGGCAGCTGGCCGCCCTGGCCGAGAAGGTGGTGGCCGGCGAGCTGGACCCGTACGGCGCGTCCGACCGGCTGGTGGCGGGCCTGACCACGAGCTGAGCCGGCCCCGTGCCGCGGCCCGGCGCCCCTGCCGAGGGGGTGCCGGGCCGCGCGCGCTCGGCCGTCGGGGGGATTCTCAGCCGCGTCCGCGCAGGCCGCGCAGGTGCTCGGCGACCGGGGCGAGCGCCTCGTACATCGCGTCGAGCTGCTCGGGGGCGAGACGGTCGATGAAGTGGGCCCGGACGCTGCGCACGTGGCAGGGCGCGACCCGCTGCATGGTCTCCCAGCCCTGCTCGGTGAGGTTGGCGTAGAGGCCGCGGCGGTCGCCGGGACACTCCTGGCGCAGCACCAGGCCGGCGTTCTCCATGCGGGTGATCTGGTGCGAGAGCCGGCTCTTCGACTGGAGGGTCGCGGTGGCCAGGTCGGTCATCCGCAGCCGCCGCTCGGGCGCCTCGGAGAGCACGACCAGGATCTCGTAGTCGTTGATCGCCAGGTTGTGCGGCTGGAGCTCGCGGCTCAGCTGGTACTCGAGCAGCTTGGCGACCTCCAGGTGGGCGCGCCACAACCGTTGCTCCCGGGCGGTCAGCCAGGGGGTCTCCTCCTCGGGCCCGTCGGGCTGCGGGGCCGAGGCGTCTGCCGGGTCGACGATGTGCGTGTCCATGGTTCTACGATAGCGCACATAGTTCAATGTTGTACGACTTTACCGGCGTTCACACGGCGACGGCCGCCGCGATCCGGCCACGGCGCCGCGCGCGGGAGGCGCGGCGCCGTACCGGTCGGACCGGCGGACGGGGCGGGCGGTCAGAGCCCGAAGCGCCGCCCGAGGTCGCCCAGGTTACCGAGGCCGGGCACGTTCACGTTCGGCAGCTGGCTGCCCTGGCCGGCGCCGTGCTGGCCCGGTACCCCGCCCATCGGCACCCCGGCCTCGGCGTGCACCTGGCCGACGGCGCGCTCGGCCATCAGCACCTCGCTGGACTGGAGCAGCACCTGGCCGGCGCCGATGAACTCGAACTGGTGCTCCTCGCCGGAGGCCCCGCCCAGCCCGGTGAGCCGGCGCAGGCCGCCGATCACGCCGTGCATGTAGTCGTGGTCGTAGTGGTGGCACGGCGCCGGGCAGTCCGCCCAGCCGACCAGCGCCTGCGGGTCCACCCGGATCGGCGGCTCGACGAAGTGCACCGGCCCGTTCGAGGCGGCGACGAACTTGCCGCTGCCGATCAGGGTCAGGAAGCCCGGGATGATCGACTGCTTGAGCCGGAGGGTGGGCTCGTAGGCCAGCAGGTTCCCCGAGCGGACCGTCAGGTTCCCCTCCTCCAGGTCGTAGGAGTTGAGGTCGAAGGCCCGGTCGGCCAGCAGCAGCTTGCCGCGGCCCTCGGCGACCACCCAGTCCGCCGCGTGCATCGGCGAGTTGAAGTGCTGCCCGAGCATCCGGTCGATCGCGCCGGCGCCGACACCCTTGAAGGAGATGTCGCCGTAGTAGGCGATCATCTTGCCCTTCTGCAGGAAGTACGAGCCGTTGAGGTCCACCGAGAAGGCGTACGGGTTGACGTTGTCGTTGGACGGCAGGCTGTGCACGTCGTGGACGACCGGCCCGGTGCCGTCCTGCGCCTTGGGCAGCGGGGCCTGGGCGCCGCCGTACTGCTCCTGGGCGTACTGCTGCGGCGGCTGGGCCGGGTAGCCCTGCGGCGGGGGCGGCGGGTAGCCGCCCTGCTGCGGGTAGCCCTGCGGGGGGTACGGCTGCTGGCCCTGCTGGGGGTAGCCCTGCGGCGGGTAGCCGGGCGGCGGGGCGGCGGGGTAGCCGGGCTGGGTCGGCTGGCCGTACGGGGACTGGCCGTACGGGTCCTGGGGCTGCCCGTACGGGGGCTGCGGCGGGTAGGACATCAGAGCTTCTCCTCGCTCGCCTGCACGTACACCGTGCCGTGCCCGGACAGCTCCAGCTGGAACGCCTCGCCGGAGCCGCGGCCGATCATGTCGCGCCACCCCAGCGCGGTCGACAGCTTGTTCTGGACCTGGCCGCGGTGCGCGACATAGGCCTGCGGGTCGACGTGCACCGGCTGCTGCGGGGTGATCGGCAGCTCGAAGACGCCGCCGTGCGCCATCACCGCGACCGCGCCGTGGCCGTCCAGCTTGGTGGTGAACAGGCCCTGGCCGGTCACCTGGCCGCGGACCATGCCCATCACACCGCCCTGCGAGCCCATGAACATGGTGGACTGCTGCAGCGAGCCCTCGAAGGCGAGCAGCCGGTCGGCCTCGACGTACAGGGTGTCGCCGGTCAGGTCGATCACCTGCACATGGTGGCCGCCGTGGCCGAACATCACGGTGCCCTGGCCCTCGACGGTCATCAGAGGGGTGTCCTCGTTGGCCACCCGGCGGCCGATCATCGACATGACGCCGCCCTGGCCGCCGGTGATGTTCGGCGTGAACCGCACCTCGCCGGTGTACGCGAGCATCGCGCCGCGCTGGCTGAACAGCCGCTGGCCCGGCACGACCCGGGCCTCGATCATCTTGTTGTTGATCTTCGTGAACGCCATCAGACGTCGCCCCCGACGGTCAGCTTCTCGGAGGGCTGCACATAGACCAGCCCCTCGCCGGTGAACTCCACCTGGACGGCCTCGCCGCCGCCCTCGCCGATGAAGGTGCTCCAGCCGGCGCCGGACTTGATGGAGCGGTTGAGGTTGCCGGTGTGCGCCACGTACGCGCCGGGGTCGACCCGCAGCGGCATGCCCTGGGACACCCGGAGGATGATCGCCGGCCCCTTGGAGGTGACGGCGGCCCAGCCGTGCCCCTCGACCTTGGTCGTGAACAGGCCGTTGCCGGAGGAGACGCCGTTCAGGCCGGTGAAGCTGGTGCCGGTCTTGAGCGTGCCCTCGGTGCAGAGCAGATTGTCGGACTCGACGTAGAGCGTCTCGCCGTTCAGCCGTACCAGGTTGATCTCGGTGGCCTGGTCGGCGAAGTAGCAGGTGCCCTGTCCTTTCACCTCCATGACCGTCATCTGCTCGCCGGTGAGCCGACGGGTCACCATGCCGCGGATGCCGTCACCACCACCGCTGAGCTTCTTGAAGTTCATCTGGCCGGTGTACGCGACCATCGAACCGTTCTTGGCCTTCACGAGGTCGCCGGTCATGTCGACGGCGAGCGTCTTGGACCCCTGGAGTCGAAACTGTGCCACGGCCGCAATGTAGCGGTCGACGGGCCGGGCGGGGGAGGGGGAGGTCGGGTTCTGGTACGCGTCCGGTACAAAGCGGCCGCCCGGACTCCGGTCCCCGCACCCCGGGGGCGGGGTCGGACCTGTGCTCGGTGATAATGGGGCGGATGCTTGTGAGCCGGTTCACAAGCGATCTCCGAGCCCCCGTATCGAGGTACCCATCGTGAACAGCAGCGCCGTCCACCGCCTGCGCCTGGTCTCCGGCCCCGAAGGGGTCTCCTTCCTGCTCCTGCTGCTGTGCTCGGTGCTCAAGCGCACCACCAGCTTCAACGGCGTGCCGGTGATGGGCATGGTCCACGGGATCCTGTTCATCCTCTACGTGGTCTTCTGGATCATGGCCTGGCAGTCGCAGAAGTGGGACGTCAAGCGCGGCGCCGTGCTGTTCGTCCTGTCGGTGCTGCCCGGCGGCGGCTTCGTGGCCGAGCGGATGCTCGCCAAGGAGGAGCGCGCCGGGGCCGCGGCCGCGGTGCCGGCCGCGGCCTGACCGGGTCCGCGCGAGCCCTTCCGGCGCCCGACCCCTCCCGGCCCCTCCCGACGCCGACAGGCTGCCGGGGCCCCCTCTCCCAGTGGGCCCCGGCAGCCTGTCGCTTTTCCGGGAGTGGTCCGGTCCCGACTAGTTGACGTTCACCGCGCTCCAGGCCGCGGCCACCGTGTTGTACTCCACGCTGCCCGCGCCGTAGAGGTCCTTGGCGGCGTTCAGGGTGCCGGTGCGGGCGGCCTTGTAGTTGGTGCTGGAGGTGAAGTAGGTCGTCAGCGCGCGGTACCAGATCGCGGCGGCCTTGTCGCGGCCGATGCCGGTGATCGTCGAGCCGTTCGAGGTCGGGCTGTTGTAGCTGACGCCGTTGATCACCTTCGCGCCGCTGCCCTCGGCCAGCAGGTAGAAGAAGTGGTTGGCGACACCCGAGGAGTAGTGGACGTCGATGCTGCCGATCCCGGAGTACCAGGAGTCCTTGGACGAGCCGTCCTTGGAGGGCTTGTCCATGTAGCGCAGCGGCTGACCGTTGCCGAAGATGTTGATCTTC
>NZ_JZWY01000424.1:0-2062 GCF_000966955.1 Streptomyces sp. NRRL S-495 | reverse complement strand
TGCCGAAGATGTCCGAGGTGGCCTCGTTGAGGCCGCCGGACTCGCCGGAGTAGTTGAGGTTGGCGGTGGCGGAGGTGACGCCGTGGCTCATCTCGTGGCCGGCCACGTCGATGGCGGTCAGCGGGTTGACGTTGTTGGTGCCGTCGCCATAGGTCATGCAGAAGCAGGAGTCCTGCCAGAAGGCGTTGACGTAGGCGTTGCCGTAGTGCACCCGGTTGCTGGCGCCGACACCGTTGTTCTTGATGCCGTTCCGGTTGAACTTGGCCTTGTAGTAGTCCCAGGTCGCGCCGGTGCCGAACTGCGCGTCGACCGCGGCGGACTGGGTGTCCGAGGCGCTGCCGTTGCCCCAGTTGTTGTCCGCGTCGGTGTACAGCGCGTTGCCGCTCTTGGCGTTGCCGGTCCACTGGTTGCCGCGGGACGGGTCCTTGAGCTGGTAGGTGGAGCCGCTCTGGGTGGTGGTCAGGGTCACCGTCCCGACGTGCACGCCCTTGCCGGTGCCGGTGGCGGTCTGCACCTCCTCGTGGGTGGAGAGCAGCTGACCGGTGGCGGCGTCGGTGACCAGTCGCTGGCTGCTCGGGGTGCCGTCGGCGCGCTCGCCGTGGACCACGGTCTGGTACGCCAGCCGCGGGCTGCCGTCGCCCGCCCAGACCACCAGGGTCGGGCTGCTGGCGCCGTCGACCCGGGTGACCGGGGACGCGTCCTCGTCGGCCGGGGCGATGCCGACGGTGGCCCGGACCGAGTCGACGGCCTGGGTGGAGGCGGTGCCGGCGGAGAGCTTCGGGGTGAGGCTCGGCAGCGAGATCCGGCCGTCGAAGGCCCGGTCCACCGAGGCGACGGTGCCGTTCGCCTTCTGGTGCACGATGAGGTCGCCGCCCAGGACCGGCAGGCCGGCGTAGGTCCGGTCGTAGCGCAGGTGGCGGGTGCCGTTGGCGTCCACGATCGCGTCCTTGACGACCAGCTGCTCCTGGCCGCCGAGGGCGAGGGCCTTCGCCACCGGCGCGGCCTGCTGGCCGGCCAGGGCGATGATCGCCTCGCGCTGCTGGACGGGGGCGGCCTGGGCGGGGGCGGCGGCGACCTGGATGGCGCCGGCCAGAAGTGCGGAGGCGGAGAGTACGGCGCCGGCTGTCAGCTTTCGCTTCACGTACGGGTTCCTTCCACGAAACCGCGGGTGCGCGGTCACGCCGCGTACCGGGGCGCCGGGGTTGGCGCCGTGGGGCGGTAGGGCGTTGACGTGCTGCTCCGTGCGGCCTGACGGTCCGTCGGTGGGTGGGGCGACGGACGTCCGGACGGGGCTTGGGCAGAAGCATGACAATTCAGTCCGTCGAACAACAGGGAGCCACCGGGTATTGGCCAGGTTCCGCCACGGCCCGAACGGGTGGTGGCTGTGCGACGGTTGTGCCGGTTGTCCGCTTTCGTCCGCTGGCGGGATCCCGCCAGCGGCGGCCCTTGTCGGCCTCCGCCGGTCTTGCTACGCGGGCGGGAGAAGGGCGGACGTGCAGGAGAGAAGGGCGAACGTGCGGGGGAGAGGGACGGACGTGCGGGAGAAAAAGGACGGACGTCCGGGGCCTCCCCTCCCAGTGAGGGCCCCGGACGTCCGTCGGACCGCGCGTCAGTTGACGTTGACGCCGCTCCACGCGGCCGCGACCGCGTTGTACTCGGTGCTGCCGGCGCCGTAGAGGTCCTGGGCGGCGCTCAGGGTGCCGGTACGGGCGGCCTTGTAGTTGGTGGTCGAGGTGAAGTAGACCGTCAGCGCGCGGTACCAGATCGCCGCGGCCTTGTCGCGGCCGATGCCGGTGAGCGTCGAGCCGTTGGAGGTCGGGCTGTTGTAGGCGACACCGTTGATGGTCTTCGCGCCGCTGCCCTCGGCCAGCAGGTAGAAGAAGTGGTTGCCGACGCCCGAGGAGTAGTGGACGTCCAGGCTGCCGACGCCCGACGACCAGGAGTCGGCCGAGCCGCCGTCCTTGGAGGGCTTGTCCATGTAGCGCAGCGGCGTGCCGTCGCCGTTGATGTCGATCTCCTCGCCGATCAGGTAGTCCGGCACGTCCGAGGGGAGGTTGGCGGA
>NZ_JZWY01000423.1:0-19812 GCF_000966955.1 Streptomyces sp. NRRL S-495 | reverse complement strand
CCGAAGATGTCCGAGGTGGCCTCGTTGAGGCCGCCGGACTCGCCCGAGTAGTTCAGGCCGGCGGTGGCCGAGGTGACGCCGTGGGTCATCTCGTGGCCCGCGACGTCCAGCTCGGTCAGCGGGTTGGTGTTGCCGCTGCCGTCGCCGTAGGTCATGCAGAAGCAGGAGTCGTTCCAGAACGCGTTGACGTAGTTGCGCCCGTAGTGGACCCGGCTGGTGGCGCCGACGCCGTTGTTCTTGATGCCGCTGCGGCCGAAGGAGTTCTTGTAGTAGTCCCAGGTGGCCGCCGCGCCGAACTGGGCGTCCACCGCGGCCGACTGGCGGTTGGCGGCGGTGCCGTCGCCCCACGCGTTGTCGGTGTCGGTGAAGAGCGTCCCGGAGCCGGACGTCTTGCCCTTGAGGTCGCTGGTGGACTGGCCGCCGCGGGAGGCGTCCTTGAGCGAGTAGGTGGAGCCGCTCAGGGTGGTGGTCAGCGGGACGCTGCCGACGAAGACGCCCTTGCCGGTGCCGGTGGCGGTCTGCACCTGCTCGTGGCTGGAGAGCACCTGGCCGGTGGCGGCGTCGGTGACCAGCAGCTGGCTGCTCGGGGTGCCGTCGGCGCGCACGCCCTCGACGGTGGTCCGGTACGCCAGCCGCGGGTTGCCGTCGGCGGCCCAGACGACCAGCTGGGCGGCGCCGGCCTGGTGCACCTCGGCGAGCGGGGACTCGTCCTTGTCGGCGGCGATGCCGACGGTGGACTGCACCGCGCCGGAGGCCTGGGCGGCGGCCTTGTCGGCCGGGATCTTCGGGGTCAGGCTCGGCACCGCGATCTGTGCGGTGACGGCCTTGTCCACGGCCTCGACGGCGCCGGCGGCGGCCTGGTGCACGACCAGGTCGCCGCCCAGCACCGGGAGTCCGGCGTAGGTGCGCTCGAAGCGGAGGTGGCGGGTGCCGTCGGCGTCCACCACGGCGTCCTTGGCCACCAGGGTCTCCTTGCCGCCGAGGCCGAGCGCCTTGGTCAGCGGCCCGGCCTCGCCGTTCGCCAGGGCGATCAGGCCGGCGCGGTGCTCGGCGGCCTGGGCCTGGACCGAGGGGGTGGGCGTGGCCTGGGCGGCGGTGCTCACCTGGATGACGCCGGTGAGGAGGGCGGTGGCGGAGAGTACGGCGCCGGCTGCGAGCGATCGCTTCACGTACAGGTCCTTCCGGAAAACCGCGTGTGCGCGGTCGCGCCTCGCTCCGGGGTGCCGGGGTTGGCACCTGAGGGGCGGAACGGGCGCTGACGGGCTGCTCCGTGCGGTCCACGGTGGTCACCGGTGAGTGGGGCGGTGGCCACCGGACGGGGCTGGCCGAAAGCATGACAATCCAACAAGTGAAATGACAGGTCTTGTTCATGGATTGGCCAGGTCTCGCCAATGTGGCGGAACGTGAACAGAGTGAGGAATGGGGTGAATCCCCCGGCCCCGCCACGGGTTCCGGTCCGAACCGACGCCCGGTAGCGGCGCGGATGCCGTCCGCGGGCCGCCCGGAGCCCGCCCGCCCCGGCCGACGGAACGGTTGGTACCCGTTCACACCGCCGCAACGTGCTGGTACGGACCTGACGGACCCGCTGGCGTGATCCCGCCACGTGTCGCGCTTGTCCATCCCTCAGGACGCCTGGTAGCAGCGGCCGCTCCCGCCGGTACGGTTGGGAGGTGGCCAAGCCCCTCGCACTCGACTTCGACCCGATCGCCCGTGCCGACGAGCTGTGGACCCGCCGCTGGGGAGCCGTCCCCGCGATGGCGGCGATCACCTCGATCATGCGGGCCCACCAGATCCTGCTCTCCCGTGTGGACGCGGTGCTCAAGCCGTACGGGCTGACCTTCGCCCGCTACGAGGCGCTGGTCCTGCTCACCTTCAGCCGGACCGGGGAGCTGTCGCTCTCCAAGATCGGCGAGCGCCTGATGGTCCACCCGACCAGCGTCACCAACACCGTCGACCGCCTGGAGCGGGCCGGGCTGGTCGCCCGCCGCCCCAATCCGCTGGACGGCCGGGGCGTGCTCGCCACGATCACCGACCGGGGGCGCGAGGTCGTCGAAGGGGCCACCGGGGAGCTGATGGCGATGGACTTCGGCCTGGAGGAGTTCGACGGCGCGCAGTGCCGCGAGGTGTTCGACCTGCTGCGCCCGCTGCGGGTGGCGGCCGGCGACTTCGCCGAGCTGCCGGGCGAGGGGCCTGCGCCGGGCGGGGCGTGAGGGCGGCTACCCTCGTGGGAGCGGTGCGCGGATCAGGACGTACCCCCCCGATGCTGACTGGCGAGGCGATGTAGAGATGAAGGCGACCCCCCTGCTGGGCTGGTACCGCGCCCTGGCCGTTGCGACCGGTGTGGCGCTGCTGGTCTTCTGCGGTTTCATGGTCGCGAAGTACGGCTTCCACGCGGCCGAGGACGTGACCACCTACGTCGCGATGCTGCACGGATACCTCTACATCGGGTACTTCGTGGTGACCTTCCTGCTCGGCCAGAAGCTCAAGTGGCCGCTGGGGCGGATGGTCTTCTTCCTGGCCGCCGGCTGCATCCCGTTCGCCTCCTTCGTCGCCGAGCGCAAGGTGGTCGCCGAGGCCGCCGCCGGGTCGTCCGCCGCCGACGCCGCCCGCCAGCCGGCCGGCGTCTGAGCGACGCCGCCGCCGGCCGCCGCGCCGAGGCCGTCGAGGTCGCAGAGGGCGCTCTTCCCCGTCCGGGGGAGGGCGCCCTTTCGCATGCTCCCGGTGCACTTGGCCGGGTGTCCGTCGACAAATAGTAGGACGTCCGAGTAAATTGGTAGGACGTCCTAATAGCTGTGCCGCCCGTTGGTGTGGCGGCCGTACGGAGCGGAGTTCGGGGTCATGGACGCCGAGGAGATCGAGCGCGGACGGCAGCGCTGGCAGCAGCGGTACGACAGCGCCCGCAAGCGGGACGCGGACTTCACCACCCTCTCCGGGGACGAGGTCGAGCCGGTCTACGGCCCGGCCCCCGGGCAGGCCGTCGAGGGCTTCGAGCGGATCGGCTGGCCCGGGGAGTACCCGTACACCCGCGGCCTGCACGCGACCGGCTACCGGGGCCGGACGTGGACCATCCGCCAGTTCGCCGGCTTCGGCAACGCCGAGCAGACCAACGAGCGCTACCGGATGATCCTGGAGGCGGGCGGCGGCGGCCTCTCGGTGGCCTTCGACATGCCCACCCTGATGGGTTACGACTCGGACGACGCGCGTTCGCTCGGCGAGGTCGGGCACTGCGGCGTGGCGATCGACTCGGCCGCCGACATGGAGGTGCTGTTCCGCGGCATCCCGCTCGGCGAGGTCACCACCTCGATGACGATCAGCGGCCCGGCGGTGCCGATCTTCTGCATGTACCTGGTGGCCGCCGAGCGGCAGGGCGTCGACCCGGCCGTGCTCAACGGCACCCTGCAGACCGACATCTTCAAGGAGTACATCGCCCAGAAGGAGTGGCTGTTCGCTCCCGAGCCGCACCTGCGCCTGATCGGCGACCTGATGGCCCACTGCGCCGAGGGCATCCCGGCCTACAAGCCGCTGTCGGTCTCCGGTTACCACATCCGCGAGGCCGGGGCGACGGCCGCGCAGGAGCTCGCGTACACGCTGGCCGACGGCTTCGCCTACGTCGAGCTGGGCCTCTCCCGGGGTCTGGACGTGGACGTCTTCGCGCCCGGCCTGTCGTTCTTCTTCGACGCGCACCTCGACTTCTTCGAGGAGATCGCCAAGTTCCGCGCCGCCCGGCGGATCTGGGCCCGCTGGATGCGCGAGCGGTTCGGCGCCAAGACCGACAAGGCCCAGTGGCTGCGGTTCCACACCCAGACCGCCGGTGTCTCGCTCACCGCGCAGCAGCCGTACAACAACGTGGTCCGCACCGCCGTCGAGGCGCTCTCGGCGGTGCTCGGCGGCACCAACTCGCTGCACACCAACGCCCTGGACGAGACCCTGGCGCTGCCCTCCGAGCAGGCCGCCGAGATCGCCCTGCGCACCCAGCAGGTGCTGATGGAGGAGACCGGCATCACCAATGTGGCCGACCCGCTGGGCGGTTCCTGGTACGTCGAGGCGATGACCGACCGGATCGAGCAGCAGGCCGAGGAGATCTTCCGGAAGATCCTGGACAAGGGCCGGGAGGACCACCCGATCGGTCAGATCACCTCCGGCATCCTGCGCGGGATCGAGGACGGCTGGTTCACCGGTGAGATCGCCGAGGCGGCCTTCCAGTACCAGCAGTCGGTGGAGAAGGGCGAGAAGCGGGTCGTCGGCGTCAACTGCCACCCGCGCAGCGTCACCCCCGAGCTGGAGATCCTCCGGGTCAGCCACGAGGTGGAGCGGGAGCAGGTCCGGGTGCTGGGTGCCCGTCGGGCGGCCAGGGACGAGGCCGCGGTCCGGGCCGGGCTGGACGCGATGCTGGCCGCCGCGCGGTCCGGCGCGTCGATGATCCCGCCGATGCTGGACGCGGTGCGCGCCGAGGCGACCCTCGGCGAGATCTGCAACGCCCTGCGCGAGGAGTGGGGCATCTACCGGGAGACCGCGCGCTTCTAGCGGGTCGAACGGTCGGGCCGTCCGGTGCCCTGGGCGCCGGACGGCCCTTCGGCGTGCCCGCAGCCGCCCTCGGTCGTCCTCAGTCGCCGAGCAGGCTCGGGAACGGGCCGAGCAGCAGGCCGGTGAACCGGCGGGTCCACTCCGGGGTGATCGGCTCGCCGCTGACCAGCACCCGGTGCTCGACCGTCCCGGCGATGGTGTCGAAGATGATGTCGATCTCCTCGCGGGCGGTGGCCTCGTCGCAGTCCGGGGCCAGCTCGCCCCGGGTCTGGGCGGCGGACCGGCCCTGCCGGACCAGCCGCTTCTGCGGATCGACGATCGCCTCCCGGATCCGCCGCCGCAGCTGGCGGTCGCGGGTGCCCTCGGCGAACAGGGCGAGCAGCGCGGCCTGGGTCTCCGGGCGGGCCAGCAGATCGGCGAACTGGGTCACCACCGCCTCGATGTCGGCCCGCAGGCTGCCGAGGTCGGGCATCACCAGCTCGTCGAAGAGGCTCGCGACGGCGTCGACCACCAGCTCGTTCTTGGACGGCCAGCGCCGGTACAGGGTGGTCTTGGCGACCCCGGCCCTGGTCGCGACATGGCCCATGGTCAGTCCGCCCCAGCCGAGTTCGGCGAGGGCCTCGCGGGTGGCGTCCAGGATGGCGCGGTCGGCGGCGGCGCTGCGCGGCCGCCCCTTGGCCCGGGCGGTGCCCCCTTCGGGGGTCTCCGGGGAGCGGGTGGGGGTCGGGAGCCCGGGGCCCCGAGGGGCGTCCTGGGGGGCCTCGGCCGGGCGGACCTCGTGGGGCGGGGTCGCGGGGGGCTGGGGGGCCGGCACCGGGCCTCCTTGCGATTTACCGGTAAGTAACTTGGGTGGGACCGGTAACGGTAGCGACTCCTCCGCACCCAGGTCAGCGGGGGCGCCCGGGAAAGTGGCCCAGCTCACGTCGGGGGACTGCCGATAGGGGTTGCGGCGGGTGGCCCCGATCCAGTTACGCTACGACTCGTAGCGAAAGCGACGACCAGGCGCCGCGTCCCCGTGGGACGGGAGCGGCGCGGGCGCGGATGGGGATCCGCGCCGAACGGTTCAGGCTACTCGGAGGCGGGTCCGCCACCTCGGGAATCGGTACCGCGCAGCCCGCGCGGGGCGTTTTCCGGGAGGTTGGTGCCCGCCGGCGGCGCGAGCGGGGGAGGATAGTGCCATGCAGCCACGGAATTCTCGTCTCAACAGTGCCGCCCTGCGTGGCGCGGTCGACCTCGCCGCAGTGAAGGCAGCCGGCGAGGCTGCCCAGAAGGCCGAGCAGGCAAGGGCCGAGCGGGCCCGCCAGTCGGCCGCCGCCGAGGAGGCCGGGGTCGCCCCGGCCGGGGCCGGCTACGAGCTCGTCATCGACGTCACCGAGGACACCTTCGAGACCGAGGTCGTCCAGCGGTCCACCGAGGTGCCGGTGGTCGTCGACTTCTGGGCCGAGTGGTGCGGGCCCTGCAAGCAGCTCAGCCCGATCCTGGAGCGCCTGGCCGAGGAGTACGCCGGCCGGATCGTGCTCGCCAAGATCGACGTGGACGCCAACCAGCTGATCGCCCAGCAGTTCGGCATCCAGGGCATCCCGGCCGTGATGGCCGTGGTGGCGGGCCAGTTGGTGCCGCTGTTCCAGGGCGCCGAGAACGAGGCCAACGTCCGCAAGGTGCTGGACCAGCTGATCCTGGTCGCCGAGCAGCGCTTCGGCATCGTCGGCGGAGCGGGCGCTCCGGCCGAGGGCGTCGAGGCCGCCGCACCGCAGCGGCCGGAGGACCCGGCGCTCTCCGCCGCCCACGACGCGCTGGACCGGGGCGACCTGGCCGGCGCCGTCCAGGCCTACAAGAACGTGCTGGTCGAGCAGCCGGGCAACACCGAGGCCCGGCTCGGCCTGGCCCAGGCGCAGCTGCTGCACCGGGTCGAGGGACTGGACCCGCAGGCGGTCAGGGCGGCCGCGGCCGCCGACCCCAAGGACGTCGCGGCCCAGCTGGGGGCGGCCGACCTGGACCTGGTCGGCGGGCATGTCGAGGACGCCTTCGGCCGGCTGGTGGTGACGGTCGGCAAGACCTTCGGCGAGGACCGGGACGCGGTCCGGCTGCGGCTGCTGGAGCTGTTCGAGGTGATCGGCACCGAGGACCCGCGGGTCACCGCGGCGCGTCAGGCACTGGCCCGGGTGCTGTTCTGAGCCCGTGTTCGAACGGGCTGCCCGCGCCCGGCCGGTGACACGCCGGATGACCTGCGGTGCCGCCTGGTGATTTGGCGACAATCCGGTCATCGCGGCTGAGGTTTACCAAATCTTGACAACACCCGTGGACGGTCACGACATGTGACCGTCCACGGGTGTTTCGCTGATGTTTCCGAGGGATTTCGCCCTCACGAATCCTCCATTTCGTCACTCTGCGTGCTTTCCCGGCCGATTCCATGATCGTTTCGGCTCGTATGGGATTACCCGTCAGTAATGCGACCTCTTGTGCTCAGCCCGGGATTCGAGCAGCATCGGCACGCCCGGTCCCCACGATTCGACCTCCGCCGGCAGCCGGTCGGCGGGCCCGACGTAGGGGATCCCCACCGGGCTGCCGACGGCCCCGCCGCCGGCGAGAAGGCAGGGGGGTATCCGCTCCCACGGCGGTTCCTGTCCTTCGTAAGGCCGCGCTGCCCGCGCGGTCACTGGTTGTCGCTCGGGGGGATCGCCCGTGTTGCTACGGCGCTCTCCGCTACCGAGGACGTAGCTCTCTCCCATCCCAGGCCCCCATTGACGCGGGACGCGCCACCGGGGAGCCGGAGATGTACGTCCAGAAGGAGGACACGCATGTCCCAGACCCACGGCAAGACCCGCTGGAAGCGCTTCGCTCTGGTGATGGTCCCGAGCATCGCGGCCACCGCGATGGTCGGTGTCTCTATCGCCAACAGCGCGCTCGCGGCGTCGTTCAGCGTCTCCGGCCAGCAGTTCAAGGTGAAGACCACCTACCTGAAGGGCTCGAACTTCGCCCAGTTCGGCGCGGTCGACATCGAGGCCAACGGCACGCCGCACCCGGTCGCCGTCTCGGCCTTCGACGACGCGGAGATCCACAACCTCTGCCAGTCGGTGGTGACCGACCTGTCGAAGCTCGGCCTCGGCAAGATCACCCTCCAGCTGAACGCCGGCAACGACGAGAAGAAGCCGGTCACCGCGCACAACCTGCTGATCGACCTGGAGCAGCTGGACGCCGACGCGACCTTCTCGGACATCAACATCGGCCAGGACGCCTCCACCCTCACCGGTTCGGCGACCCAGGGCTGGCACGGCCACCCGGCGCTCGGCGAGGCCGGCAAGAAGCTCCCGAGCGGTGCACTGGGCTTCTCCCAGGCCGCCCGCGAGGCCGTGCTGACCGACGTCAAGCAGACCGCTCGCGCCACCTCGGCCGGCACCTTCGTGCTCAACGGCCTGAGCCTCAAGCTCAAGAGCGGCGACGGCGCGGGCAACGAGTGCTTCTGAGCCCTGGCTGAGGGCGTGCCCACCGGCACGTCCGAGTGAGGGTTCCACGCGGGCCGGGGGCGGCGAACACCGCCCCCGGCCCGACATCACAGTTCTTCCCTCGTAGAGACATCGAGGAGCTGCACCATGTCCAGCGCAACGGCCGAGGCTCGGCCCGAACATCGGAACCTGGTCGGGGCGTTCTGGCGGGGCTTCCGTGACTTCCGCCGCTCCAGGCCCTTCTGGGGCGGCCTGCTGGCCATGATCGCCGGCGTTCCGATCCTGTACTTCCCCTACGCGCACCTGTCGTTGGGCGGCGTGACCATCGCCATGTCGACCACGGCGGGCGCCGGTTCGCTGATCATCGGCGTGCTGCTGATCATTCTCGGGCTCACCGCCTGGTTCCAGCCCGCCGTCCGGATTTTCGCGGGCGTCGCCACCACGCTGCTGACGCTGGTGTCGATCCCGGTCTCCAACCTCGCCGGATTCGGCATGGCGCTGCTGCCGGGGATCATCGGCGGCGGACTGATGATGGCGTGGGCCAAGCTGCCCGAGCCGGCGGTCGCCACCGGTGCCGAGGCGGCCGAGGGGACGACGGCCGAGTCCGTCGCCACCGAGGAGCCCGCCGCCGAGCCCGCCGCCGCGCCCGTCGCGGAGGAGCCGACCGCCGAGGCCGCCCCCGCGGAGCCCGCCGCCGAGCAGCCCGCCGCCGGGGCGAGCGTTCCGGCGCAGCAGGCCGCAGAGCCCAAGGAGGTCCGGTGAGTGACCCGCGCGAGGAGCGTCCCGAGCCGGCGGAGCGCCGTTCGCCCCGGCACGCGGCGCCCCGCACACCCGTGCGGCTCCGGCTGCGCGGCCGGGCGCTGGCGATGGCGGCGGTGCCGACCGCGCTGCTGATGGCCGCCACCTACACGCCGAACGCGGCGATCGCGGAGACCGCGGCCAGCAAGCCGTGCGCCACCGCCCCGGACGCGCCGCCGAAGGTCGCCGAGACACCGGTGCCCAAGAGCGAGCTGCCGCCGCCGATCCCGGGCCCGTCCGTCCCGATCCCCGAGGCGCCGGCCACCACCGCGCCCGAGCCGACGGCCGCACCCGGGACCGGGCCGACGACGGCGCCCGCGACACCGCCGGCCGAGAGCGCTCCGACCGCGCCCGCCACGACCGCCCCGGCGGCCACCACGGCCGTGCCGGAGCCGGCCGCCACCAAGGCCCGCACGACGGGCAGCGGCGGCGGGGTCGTCCAGGCCGGACTCATCGGCGACATCGTCGGCGGCGTCACCGATCTGCTCCACCCGGGCGGCGCGCCGAGCCCGACGGCCACCGCGAGCCCGTCCGCCGGGACCCGCGCCGTCGCCCCGGCCGCCCCCGCGCCCACGACGCCGGGCACCGCGCCGTCCACGGCCCCGGCCACCGGGCCGACGGGCACCCCGGCCGGTTCCGCCGTGCCGACCGCCCCGGGCACCACGGCTCCGGCCACCACCGCGCCGACGAGCCCGAAGCCCACCGCGGCGCCCTCGACCGGCGCCCCGGCCACCGGCGGTGCGGCGCCCTCCGCGTCGGCTTCCGCGAAGCCGTCCGGCAAGGCGTCCGCGAAGCCCGCCGCCGGGTCCGCCTCCGCGACGCCGTCCGCCTCGGGCACCCCGTCCAAGGACCCGAACTGCCTGGTCGACACCAAGGCGCTGAGCCCGGCCGGCAAGCCGCCGGACAACCCGATCCTGGTGCCGGACCAGAACTGGACCCTCCAGACCAGCCGGCTCACCCTCAACCACGCGGTGCTGCTGGGCGTGGTCAACGTCCAGACGCCGACCGGCACCAAGCGGGTGCTGAAGTTCGAGGTCGAGACGGTCGACATCGAGAACCTGCACATGACCACGCTGCAGGGGAACGGCAAGACCTTCCATGTGAAGGGCGCGCCGGGCTCGGTCTCGACGATGCGCAAGGGCCCGGTCATCATGTACGTCGAGCGGCTCTCCGGTCACCTGGCCAAGGTGCTCGGCCTGCCGATCCCGATCGACCTGGGCGAGCTGACCCTCACCCCGGACGGGCCGCTGCCGCAGTGGCTGTACGACCTGATCGGCCAGCTCCAGCTGCCGCTGTGGATCGAACTGACCGGGGTCACCGCGATCCAGTCGGGCCAGTTCGGCGGGACCTTGAAGATCCCCGGCATGAAGCTCTACAACGACGACCAGCCGTACCCCGGGGCGGCCTGATCCTCCCGGACCCGCGTACGCCTGTGGGGCGGCCCCTCCAGTCAGGAGGGACCGCCCCACAGGCGTGTTCCGCGCCGCTTACGCGCTGCGGGTGCCCAGGTGGTGGACCTGGACCATGTTGGTGTTGCCGGGGATGCCGGGCGGGGAGCCGGCGGTGACGATGACGGTGTCGCCCTCGTCCAGCTCGCCGATGCGCAGCAGCTCGCCGTCGACCTGGGCCACCATCGCGTCGGTCGAGCCGACCTGCTCGGTGACGTGGGCCTCGACGCCCCAGCTCAGCGAGAGCTGGTTGCGGGTGGCGTTGTCCGGGGTGAACGCGATCACCGGGATCGGCGAACGGTAGCGGGAGAGCCGGCGCGCGGTGTCACCGGACTTGGTGAACGCGACCAGCGCCTTGCCGTTGAGGAAGTCGCCCAGCTCGCACGCGGCACGGGCGATCGAGCCGCCCTGGGTGCGCGGCTTGCGGCCCGGGTTGAGCGGCTGGAGGCCCTGGGAGAGCAGCTCCTCCTCGGCCTTCTCGCAGATCCGGCTCATGGTGCGGACGGTCTCGACCGGGTACTTGCCGACGCTCGACTCGGCGGACAGCATGACCGCGTCGGTGCCGTCCAGGATGGCGTTGGCGACGTCGGAGACCTCGGCGCGGGTGGGGCGCGAGGCGTGGATCATCGACTCCATCATCTGGGTGGCGACGATGACCGGCTTGGCGTTCCGGCGGGCCAGGGTGATCAGCTGCTTCTGGACCAGCGGCACCCGCTCCAGCGGGTACTCGACGGCCAGGTCGCCGCGCGCCACCATGATGGCGTCGAAGGCGAGGACGATCTCCTCCATGGCCTCGACGGCCTGCGGCTTCTCGATCTTGGCGATGACCGGCACCCGGATGCCGACCTCGTCCATGACCGCGTGGACGTCCTTGACGTCCGCGGCGTTGCGGACGAAGGACAGCGCGACCATGTCGACGCCCAGACGGAGGGCGAACCGCAGGTCCTCCTTGTCCTTCTCGGACAGGGCGGGCACGTTGACGGCCGCGCCGGGGAGGTTGATGCCCTTGTTGTTCGAGAGCACGCCGCCCTCGACGACCACGGTCTTCACCCGCGGGCCGTCGACGCTGACGACCTCCAGAGCGATGACGCCGTCGTTGATCAGGACCGGGTCGCCGGGCTTGACGTCGCCGGGCAGGCCCTTGTACGTGGTCCCGCAGATGTGCTGGTCACCGGGGACGTCCTCGGTGGTGATGGTGAACTCGTCGCCGTTGTCGACGGTCACCGGGCCGTTGGCGAAGGTCGCCAGACGGATCTTGGGACCCTGGAGGTCGGCCAGGACGCCGATGGCCTTGCCGGTGTCCTCCGAGACCTGGCGGACCTTGCGGTACCGCTCCTCGTGGTCCGCGTGGGTGCCGTGGCTCATGTTCAGTCGGGCGACGTTCATGCCCGCCTCGACGATGGCCTTCAGCTGTTCGTAGGAGTCCGTCGCGGGACCCAGGGTGCAGACAATTTTCGCTCGGCGCATATCGATCAGTCTATCCGTTCGTGTTATGGGTGCATTCGGCCCGAATGGAAAGGAATCGCCGACGAAGGATTTCGCGGAGCGAGACGACGGAGGGTCAGTTTTCGGCCGATCGGTGCACCAGGGCGAAGGTCTGCCGGGCGATCTCCAGCTCCTCGTCGGTCGGGACGACGGCGACCGCCACCCGGGCGCTGCTCCCGGACGGGAGCAGTGCGGGAGAGATGATCCTCGGCTCGCGCGAGCGTACCGAGTTGAGCTCCGGATCGACGGCGATGCCGAGTTCCTCCAGGTCGGCGGTGACCGCCGCGCGCACCGGCGCGGCGTTCTCCCCGACCCCGGCGGTGAAGGCGATCGCGTCCACCCGGCCGAGGACCGCGTAGTAGCCGCCGATGTACTTGCGCACCCGGTGGACGTACGCGTCGAAGGCCAGCCGCGCGTCCGGGTCGCCCGCGTCCGCGCGGCGCATGATCTCGCGCATGTCGTTGTCGCCGCACAGGCCCAGCAGCCCGCTGCGGCGGTTGAGCAGGTCGTCGATCGCGTCGATCGACAGGCCGCCGACCCGGTGCAGGTGGAAGACCACGCCGGGGTCGATATCACCCGAACGAGTGCCCATCACCAGGCCCTCCAGCGGAGTCAGGCCCATCGAGGTGTCGACGCAGCCCCCGCCGCTCACCGCCGAGGCGGAGGCGCCGTTGCCCAGGTGCAGCACGATCACATTGACCTCGGCCGGGTCCTTGCCGAGCAGCCGCGCGGTGGCCCGCGAGACGTACTGGTGCGAGGTGCCGTGGAAGCCGTAGCGGCGCACCCGGTGCTCGTCGGCCACCGCCCGGTCGATCGCGTACCGGGCGGCGTACTCCGGCATCGAGGCGTGGAAGGCGGTGTCGAAGACGGCCACCTGCGGCAGGTCGGGACGCAGCGCGCGGGCCACCTCGATGCCGGTGATGTTGGCCGGATTGTGCAGCGGCGCCACCGGGATCAGCCGGCGGATCTCCCGCAGCACCTCGTCGGTGATCACGGTCGGCTCGGTGAACCGCAGTCCGCCGTGCACCACCCGGTGGCCGATCGCGGCCAGCTCGGGCGAGTCCAGGCCGAGGCCGTCGGCGGCCAGCTCCTCGGCGACCGCCTTGAGGGCCGCGCCGTGGTCGGGGAAGGCCTGGGCGGTCTCCCGCTCGGCGCCGCCGCGCGCGGTGTGCACCAGCCGTCCGCCGGCCTCGCCGATCCGCTCGACCAGGCCGGAGGCCGGCCGGGCGCCGTCCAGCATGTCGATCAGCTGGTACTTCACCGACGAGGAGCCGGCGTTCAGCACCAGGACCCGGGTACCCTCACTCACCCTTGTTCTCCTTGCGCTCCTGGGACTGGATGGCGGTGATCGCCACCGTGTTGACGATGTCCTGCACCAGCGCGCCGCGCGACAGGTCGTTGACCGGCTTGCGCAGCCCCTGGAGCACCGGCCCGACGGCGACCGCCCCCGCCGAGCGCTGCACCGCCTTGTAGGTGTTGTTGCCGGTGTTGAGGTCCGGGAAGATCAGCACGGTCGCCCGGCCGGCCACCGCCGATCCCGGCAGCTTGGTCGCCGCGACGTACTCGTCCACCGCCGCGTCGTACTGGATCGGACCCTCGACCAGGATGTCCGGGCGCAGCTCGCGGACCAGCTCGGTGGCCTTGCGGACCTTGTCGACGTCCGCCCCGGAGCCGGAGGTGCCGGTCGAGTAGGACAGCATCGCGACCCTCGGCTCGACCCCGAACTGGGCGGCGGTGGCGGCCGACTGGATGGCGATGTCGGCCAGCTGCTGGGCGTCCGGGTCCGGGTTGACCGCGCAGTCGCCGTAGACCAGCACCTTGTCCGCCAGGCACATGAAGAAGACGCTGGAGACGATGGCCGCGCCCGGCGAGGTCTTGATCACCTCGAACGCGGGCCGGATGGTGGCGGCGGTGGAGTGCACCGCGCCGGAGACCATGCCGTCGGCGATGCCCTCCTGGACCATCAGGGTGCCGAAGTAGGAGACGTCGGTGACCACGTCCAGGGCGAGTTCCACGGTCATGCCCTTGTGCGCCCGCAGCTTGGCGTACAGCTCGGCGAACTGGCGGCGCAGCGGGCTGGTGGCCGGGTCGACGATCCGCACCTGGGCGCGGTCGGCCCCGGCGTCCGGCTCCGGCAGCGCGATGCCCAGGCCGGCGGCCTTGCGGCGGACGGCGTCGACCTCGCCGAGCAGGGTGAGGTCGCAGATGTTGCGGCGCAGCAGGATCTCGGCGGCGCGCAGCACCCGGTCCTCGGTGCCCTCCGGCAGCACCACGTGCCGACGGGCCGCCCTGGCCCGCTCCAGCAGCTCGTGCTCGAACATCATCGGGGTCACCCGCTCGGACCGGCCGACCTCGATCAGGTTGGTCAACTCGGCCGTGTCCACGTGCAGTTCGAACAGGCCGAGGGCTATCTCGGCTTTCCGCGGGCTGGCCGAGGAGAGCTTGCCCTCCAGATGGGTCAGGGCGGCGGCGGTGAGCCAGCTGCCCTCCGGGACGACCGCCACCGGGGTGCCGGGGGCCAGCCGGGCGGCGAGCGCCATCACGTTCGGGCCGGGGTGCTGGCCGAGGGTGAGCAGCACCCCGGCGATCGGCGGGGCACCGGCGGCGTGCGCGGCCAGCGAGCCGATCACCAGATCGGCGCGGTCGCCGGGGGTGACCACCAGCGCCCCCTCGGTCAGCGCGTCCAGGAAGGTCGGCAGCATGGCGCCGCCGAAGACGAAGCCGCGCACGTCCCGGGCGAGGCCGGAGGCGTCGCCGATCAGCACCTCGGCGCCGGTGGCCTCGACCAGCTGGGCGACGGTCGGCGCGGCCAGCGCCGGCTCCTCGGGGATGACGTAGGCGGGGATCGGCAGCTTCTCGGTCAGCTTGCGCTGGACCGGCTGCTTGGCGGCCGGGGCGACCCGGTTGGCGACCATCGCCAGGGTCTCGCAGCCGAGGTCGGTGTACGCCCGGTGGGCGTTGCGGACCTCGGCGATCACCGCGTCCGCGTCCTCGCCGTGTCCGCCGACCACCGGCAGCACGGCGGCGCCGAACTCGTTCGCCAGCCGGGCGTTGAAGGCCAGCTCGTCGGGGATGTTGGTGTCCGCGAAGTCGGTGCCCAGCACCAGCACCGCCTCGCAGCGGCGCTCCAGCGCCCGGAACCGGTCCACCAGCACCGAGACCAGCTCGTCCTGGCCCTGGGCGGCCTGCAGCGCGGCGGCCGCCTCGTAGTCGAGGCCGTAGAGATCGGCGGCCGGCAGGTCCAGCCGGTAGCGGGCCCGCAGCAGCTCGACCACGTGGTCGGAGCCGGCGGCTCCCTGCGCGGAGGCGTGCACCAGCGGACGGAACACCCCGACCCGGTCCACCTGGCGGGTGAGCAGCTCCATGACCCCGAGCTCCACCGCCTGCCGGCCGTCGCCCCGGTCGATCCCGGTCACGTACACGCTGCGCGCCACGCGGTTCTCTCCGTCCCGTCGTCTCAGGAAGTGGTCATATCGACCATACATTCGCACCGTGAACGCGCGTCGGCGAGCGGAGCGGTCGCAGGGGAGCAAGGGCCGAAGGTCACCAGGGGGAGCGGTCCGGGCCGGCGAGTTCGACGGCGACCCCGGCCGGCCGCTCGGTGAGGGACAGCAGGGTGGTCCGCTTGTCCAGCAGCCACCCGTGCCGGCGGGCCAGCACGAGGTCCGGCCGGGTGCGCCAGCCGTCCGCCGTCAGCCGCTCCCGCAGCCGGCGGGCGACCTCGGCGGCGGGCAGGCCCTCGGTGCTCACCACCGTCAGCTCGCGCAGACAGGCGTGCAGGCCGCAGTCGCGGTCGGGACCGCTGTCGTGCGCGACGGCGAGGCCGGGCGGCAGCGCCAGCTCGGACCGCTCGGGCGAGAAGGGCTCGTGGACGGCGAGCTGGTAGAGCAGACCGACCACGAGGCCGAGCAGCGCGTGCGCGGCGGTCAGGGCGATCGCGGCGGTGGTCCGGCCGGACCCGCCGGCGGGCCGGTGGCCGCGCCGAAGGTGCTCGGCCAGGGCGCCGAGCAGGACGACCAGCCCGGCGGCGAGCGGATAGCCGGCCTGCGACTCCGCGACGGCCCGGCTGTGGAACCACCCGTACTCCAGGCCCACCGGGACGACCGCCAGCGCGGCCAGCACCCCGGCGACCACCGCCCCGACCGCCCTGGTCCGCGCCAGCGCCGCCCAGCACACCAGCGGCAGCAGCACGTACCCCCACCCCAGCACCGTCCCCACCGAAGCTTCCCCCGCTCCCCGCCGACGTCCCCGGCGGGGAGCCTAGCCGCGGGGCCGCACGGGCGGGCGGAAGGGAATCCGGCGGGTGCCTGTAACGTCCCCGGCCGTCCGCAGGTCATTCAGGTGTAGGGGAAAACGAGGCAGGGGAGCCCGGCGGATGGCACGAGAGAGTCAGCTACGGACGAAGGCGGGCCGGGACGACGACTTCCGGGCCTTCGCGACGGCGAGGACCCCGCACCTGTACCGCACCGCCTGCCTGCTCGCGGGCGGTGACACCCACCTGGCGGAGGACCTGGTCCAGGAGGCGCTCGGGCGGATCTACGCCCAGTGGCACCGGACCTCCTGGCTCGTACCGCGCGAGCGGATCGACAATCCGGCCGGCTACGCGCACACCGTGCTGGTCCGGGCCTTCCTGTCGCACCGCAGCCGGCGCAGCAGCGGCGAGCGGCCCGTGGACGCGGTGCCGGACTCCGCCGCCCGGGAGAGCGACCCGGCGCTGCGGCTGGCACTGGTCGACGCGCTCGCCCGGCTCGCGCCGCGCGACCGGGCGGTGCTGGTCCTGCGCTTCTGGGAGGACCGCAGCGTCGAGCAGACCGCCGAGGTGCTGCGCCGCAGCCCGGGCGCCGTCCGGACCCAGACCGTCCGGGCGCTCGGCCGGATCCGCGCCGTGCTCGGCGACGACCTGCGCGAACTCGCCGACCACTGAGCTTCCGCGCACCCACGTTCATCATCGACCGACCGACCTGAAACGGTGGTTCAGCATGTCCGCAGACCGGGAGCTTCCCGACACCCAGTACGAGCAGGACTTCTCCGCGGCGATGGCCCGGGCGGGGGAGGCCTTCCACACCGAGCCCCTGCCGCTGGTCGACACCGCCTGGTCGTACGGCCGCCGGCTGCGCCGTCGGCGGCGGGCGGCGATGGTGGCCGGCGCCGCCGCGCTGGCCCTGGTCGGCGTCGGCGGGGTGGCCGTGGCCGACCTGCCCGGCGGCGGCACCGGCCGGGTCGCGGCCGCCGGCGCGCCGTCCGCCGGGGCGTCGTCCGCCGGGGCGACCGCGGCGCCGGTGTCCGGCCAGGAGTTCCTCGCCCTGTTCACTCCGCTGCTGCCGGCCGGGAACATCGTCAAGGTCGAGGAGGCGCGGGGGACGGAGAGCGGTGCCCCGCAGCTGAGGCTGACCCACGACGACGGGCACGGTCTGGCGTACTACATGTTCTGGATCACCGGCCCTTCGGTGATTCCCGATGACGCCAAGGGCTGCGCGTATGCCACCGCCCCCGATGTCTGCACCTCCTCCACCACGGCGGACGGATCGCAGCTGGTGGTCTACCAGGCCGCCGGCCGGAGCGGCGATCCGGACGGGTCGAAGACCTGGTCCGCCTCCCTCTACAGCAAGAGCGGGCACCACCTGATGGTCCAGGAATGGAACCGCAATCCGCTGGACCGGGGGTCCGGCATCACCCGGGTCGACCCGCCGATGACGGCCGACCGGATCGCCGAGGTGGCGACGGACAAGCGCTGGGACAGGGTCGCCGCCGCGATCCCAAATATCAGTGTTCTCATGTCGCGCTCCGCCGGGACGGGGCAGGAGAAGGACGGCGCCTCACCCTCGCCCGCCCTGCCCTCGCCCACCGGGCCTTCGGCCCCCAAGCCCCCGCCGCTGGAGGGGCCCCTCTCCGGCCCCCTCACCCTGCCCGCGTCCCCCCCGGCCGCCCCCTGACGCGGCAGGGCCGCCGCTCCGCACCACAGGGGCGGAGCGGCGGCCCGGAGCAGTCCGTCAGACCGGGCGGAGCCAGACGGTCGACAGCGGCGGCAGCACCAGCTCGGCGCTGCGCGGCTGGCCGTCCCACTCGACGGCCTCCGACTTCACCGGGTGCGAGTTGGCGATCCCGCTGCCGCCGTAGGCCGCGGCGTCGGTGTTGAGGGCCTCCTCCCACAGCTGGTCGCGGCCGTTCAGCGCGGGCAGGCCGACCCGGCGGGCGTGCCGGACCACGGGGGAGAAGTTGCAGACCGCGACCAGCGGCGTGCCGTCGGCGGCGTACCGGACGAAGGAGAGCAGGTTGTCCTCGGCGGCACCGCCGTCGAGCCAGCTGAAGCCGGCCGGGACGCTGTCCTGCTCCCACAGGGCCGGGGTGTCCAGGTAGCGCCCGTTGAGGTCGCGGACGAGGCGGCGCACGCCGAGGTGCTCCCGGTGGGCCGGCCACTGCTCGTCGAGCACCCACCACTGCGGGCCCTGCTCGTGGTCCCACTCGGCACCTTGGGCGAACTCCTGCCCCATGAACAGGAGTTGCTTGCCGGGGTGGGCCCACATGAAGCCGAGGTAGGCGCGGTGGTTGGCGCGCTGCTGCCACCAGTCGCCGGGCATCTTGGCGACCAGCGCCTGCTTGCCGTGCACCACCTCGTCGTGGGAGATCGGCAGGATGTAGTTCTCCGACCAGGCGTACACCATCGAGAAGGTGATCTCGTTGTGGTGGAACCGCCGGTGCACCGGGTCCTTGCCCATGTAGACCAGCGAGTCGTGCATCCAGCCCATGTTCCACTTCAGGCCGAAGCCGAGACCGCCCCGGTCGGTGGGCCGGGTGACGCCGTCCCAGGCGGTGGACTCCTCGGCGACGGTGATCACCCCCGGGCAGCGCCGGTAGACGGTGGCGTTCATCTCCTGGAGGAAGGCGGCCGCGTCGAGGTTCTCCCGCCCGCCGTACTGGTTGGGGGTCCAGGCGCCGCCCTCGCGCGAGTAGTCGAGGTAGAGCATCGAGGCGACGGCGTCCACCCGCAGGCCGTCGACGTGGAACTCCTCGCACCAGTAGACCGCGTTGGCCACCAGGAAGTTGCGCACCTCGACCCGGCCGTAGTCGAACTCCAGGGTGCCCCAGTCCGGGTGCTCGGCGCGCAGCGGGTCGGCCGGCTCGTACAGCGGCTCGCCGTCGAAGCGGGCCAGCGCGAAGTCGTCCTTGGGGAAGTGCGCGGGCACCCAGTCGACGATGACGCCGATGCCGTGCCGGTGCAGGGTGTCGACCAGGAAGCGGAAGTCGTCGGGGCCGCCGAGCCGGGAGGTGGGCGCGTAGTAGCCGGACACCTGGTAGCCCCAGGAGCCGCCGAAGGGGTGCTCCATCACCGGCATGAACTCCACATGGGTGAAGTTCAACTCCTTGAGGTATCCCGGGAGTTCGGCAGCAATGTCGCGGTAGGTGGTGAGGTCGGGCCGCCAGGACGCCAGATGCAGCTCGTACACCGACATCGGGGCGCGGTGGTGCGCGGTGCGGGCCCGGCGGGCCATCCACTCGCCGTCCTGCCAGCGGTAGGAGGAGCTGGTGACGACCGAGGCGGTGCCGGGCGGCAGCTGCGCGGCCCGGGCCAGCGGGTCGGCCTTGTCGACCACCCGGCCGTGCCGGGTGTGGATCTCGTACTTGTAGTGGGCGCCCTCGCCGATGTCGGGGACGAAGAGCTCCCAGACGCCGGAGGAGCCGAGCGAGCGCATCGGGTGCCCGGTGCCGTTCCAGTGGTTGAAGTCGCCGATCAGCCGAACTCCGGCGGCGTTCGGCGCCCAGACCGCGAAGGCGGTGCCGGCGACCCCGCCGACGGTGCGCACGTGCGAGCCGAGGGCCTGCCAGAGCTGCTCGTGCCGGCCCTCGGAGATCAGGTGCAGGTCGAGTTCGCCGAGGGTGGGCGGGGTGCGGTAGCCGTCGTGCTGGCGCAGCGGCTCGGCGCCCGGGTAGTCGACCAGCAGCCGGTAGTCGGGGGCCTCGGGGGCGGCCAGCAGGCCGGTGAACAGGCCGCCCTGCTGGTGGGTGAGCTCCATCGAGCCCTGGTCGGTCTCCACCAGGACCCGGTCGGCGAACGGGCGGAGCACCCGGATCGCGGTGCCGCCGTTGACGGGGTGGGCGCCGAGCAGGGCGTGCGG
>NZ_JZWY01000422.1:0-10496 GCF_000966955.1 Streptomyces sp. NRRL S-495 | reverse complement strand
CCGGATCACCGTGCGGCCGGCCGGTGTGCCGGCCGGGGCGTTGGACGGCGCGCCGGTGGTGGCGAACCCGGCCCGCCGCAGCTCGGCGTCGACCCGGGCACCGAGACCGGCCGCCCCCGCCGCATTGAACACCTGGACGTGCACCTGCTCCGGCGCGACGGTGCTCGCCCCCGCTGCTGCCGCCCCGCCCCCTGCCCCTGCCCCCGCTGCCGTAGCCGTAGCCGGGGCCGCCGAAGGCTCCGCCCCTCCCGCTCCGCCACCGGTCCCGCCCGCCCCGCCGTCCTCCGCCGTCAGCGGCCGCCCCTCCCGCACCGCGTCGAACAGCGCCCGGGCCCGTTCCTTGTCCCAGAGCACCGTCGAGCCCCAGCCGGCGACCGGGTGGTCCACCGAGGCCAGCGGCACGGTCACGAAGTCGGCCCGCCCGGCCGTCAGCTCCTTCATCCGGGTCGCCAGCGTGATCAGGTCGTCCGCCGAGAGCCCCTTGTCGGCCTTGACCGAGGCCAGCAGACTGTCGGTCGCCCGGGCCAGCCGAACCGGGTTGAGCAGGACTCCGCCGCTGGTCACCTGGTGCAGCAGCTGCGCGACCAGCTTCTGCTGCCGGTGCATCCGCCCCAGGTCGGAGCTGCCGTCCACATGCCGGGCCCGGACGTACTTGAGCGCGCCGGCGCCGTCCAGGGTGCTGGTTCCGGCCGGCAGGTCGAGGCCCGAGTACTCGTCCTTCAGCGGTTTGGCGGTGCAGACCCGGACCCCGCCGACGGCGTCCACGGCGGAGACGAACCCGGCGAAGTCGACCTGGAGGTAGTGGTCGATGCGCAGCCCGGTGTTCTGCTCGACGGTGGCGACGGTCAGCTGCGGGCCGCCCATCCCGAACGCGGCGTTGATCTTTCCCTTGCCCGCCGGGACCGTCCGCCGGGTGGCCGGGTCCCGGTGGGCGGGAATGTCGACGTAGGAGTCCCGGGGAATGCTGATCACACCGGCCCGGGAGCCGTCCCCGGAAAGCTGGACGATCATCATCGTGTCGGTGCAGTGGCAGGATTCCCCCCCGGCGTGCAGCACGGTCTTGAGCGTTTTCTCCGGGATCCCGTCGCGCTCGTCGGTGCCGACCACCAGGAAGGTGGTGGAGCCGTCGTCGGCCGGCCGTGCCCGGTCGTTGCTGAAGGCGTCCACCCGGTCGATCGACCCGATCCCGTGCAGTACTGCCCAGCCTCCGCAGGAGGTGACGAGGACGCTGAACGCGATGCCGGCGGCCAGTCGGCGGGGCCAGAAGCGGCGCCGCTCCGAGGGGCCGCCGGGCCGGTCGAGCGGCTCACCGCTCCGGTCGAGCGGGTCGGTGGACTGTTCGAGCGGGTCGCCGGACCGTTCGAAGGGGTCGCCGGCCGGGTCTTCGGGCTGGGCGGAGCGGGGGGAGACGGGCATCTCTCGGATGGTAGGGGCGCCCTCGGCCGGGCCGGGTGAGGGCGCGCCGTGGCCGGGGAGTACGGTGGGCCCCGGCCGGCGAAACGTTCCTCCGTGCGCCCCACGGGCGACCCCGGACAGCTCCTACGACGGTCCTTCGCACACTCCCTGCCCGCCCGGGCGGAGACGCCCAGACCGGGACAAGACGACACCCCGCCCGCACCGGTACGGTTGGCCCCGATGAACACCAAGGCTGCTGAGGAGCTGCCGGCGGTCTCCGTGATCATGCCGGTGCTCAACGAGGAACGACACCTGCGCACGGCCGTCCGGCACATCCTGGAACAGGACTACGCCGGGTCGATGGAGGTGGTGATCGCCCTCGGTCCGTCCACCGACCGCACCGCGCAGATCGCCGCCGAACTCGTCGCCGAGGACCCCAGAGTCCGGACGGTGGAGAACCCCACAGGGCGTACTCCCGCGGGGCTGAACGCCGCCATCCGCGGTTCCCGCCATCCGATAGTGGTGCGCGTCGACGGCCACGGCCTGCTGACCCCCGGCTACATCACCACGGCGGTCCGGCTGCTCGGCGAGATGGAGGCCGCCAACGTCGGCGGCATCATGCACGCCGAGGGCGAGACCGAGTGGGAGCACGCGGTCGCCGCGGCGATGACCTCCAAGATCGGTGTCGGCAACGCCGCCTTCCACACCGGCGGCCTGGCCGGCCCGGCGGACACCGTCTACCTCGGTGTGTTCCGGCGCGAGGTGCTGGAGCGCCTCGGCGGCTACAACGAGGAGTTCGTCCGCGCCCAGGACTGGGAGCTCAACTACCGGATCCGCCAGGACGGCGGCCTGGTGTGGTTCACCCCCCAGCTGCGCGTCACCTACCGGCCCCGGCCCACCATCAAGGCCCTGGCCAAGCAGTACAAGGACTACGGCCGCTGGCGCCGGGTGGTCACCCGCTACCACCGCGGCTCGGTCAACCTGCGCTACCTCGCGCCCCCCACCGCCTTCGCCGGGGTGACGCTCGGACTGCTGCTCGGCCTGGCCGTCCACCCGGCCTTCCTGGCCCTGCCCGGCATCTATGTGCTCGGCATCGCCGCCGGCGCGGTGAAGGAGGGGCGCGGCCTGTCGCCCAAGGCGAAGGCGCTGCTCGCGGTGGCCTTCGCGACCATGCACCTCAGCTGGGGCTTCGGCTTCCTCACCTCGCCCCGCTCGCTGGCCCGCAAGGTCATCGGGAGCCGCGCCCCGTCCAGCACGGACGTGGTGGCCGAACGCGGCTGAACGCGGCCGGACACGGCTGAGGACACGGCCGAACGCGGCCGAGGCACCATCCGGCCAATCCCGCGGACCCACCCTCCCGTCCCCGCGCCCGACGCTATCGTCGGGCGCCATGGGGACAGTCGAGGGCGGGTCCGCCGCCGTTTCCGAGGGCTCCGGGGCCCGGGTCGAACCCACCGCCGATGTCGACGGGCGCGCCGTGCTCGGCGCCGGGACGACGGTCTGGCACCTCGCCCAGGTCCGCGAGGACGCGGTGATCGGCGCGGACTGCATCATCGGCCGCGGCGCGTACGTGGGCCCGGGGGTGCGGATCGGCGACCGGGTCAAGCTGCAGAACCACGCCCTGGTCTACGAGCCGGCGGTACTCGAGGACGGCGTCTTCGTCGGACCGGCGGCGGTGCTCACCAACGACCTCTACCCGCGCTCGGTCGACGTCGACGGCCGGCTCAAGCGCGGCGAGGACTGGCACGCCCGAGGGGTGACACTCCGTCGGGGCTGCTCGATCGGCGGTCGCGCCGTCCTGGTCGCCGGGGTGACGGTGGGTCGCTGGGCGCTGGTCGCGGCCGGCGCGGTGGTGCACCGGGACGTCCCGGACTTCGCCCTGGTGGCCGGGGTCCCGGCCCGTCGGATCAAATGGGTCGGCCGGGCCGGCGAACCGCTGCGACCGGCCGGAACGGACCGCTGGGTCTGCCCGCGCACCGGCGAGGAGTACCGGGAGCACGACGGCCTGCTCGCCCCAGTCGAGCCCGAGCCCCCGGTCGAGCCCGAGCCGCCGGTCGAGCCCCTGAACGACGTTCCCCAGTAGGAGCGACTACTTCGCGCAGGCGTCGATGTCGTCGCCCTGGACCCGCTGGAGGTCCTTCGGAGCCTCGCTCGGCACCGGGGCCGGCGTCGCGGCGGCCTCGGCGGCGGCCGCCGCCGGAGCGTCCTTGCCGAGCACCAGCACCAGCCCGTCCCGGGCGCCCAGCTTCGGGTCGGCCTTGACGGCGCCGGCGGGCAGGCCCAGCGCGGCGGCCAGCGCCGCCGCCTCGGCGGCCTTCCCGGCCGGGTGGGCGATCGAGGTGGTCGTCGCGACGGGCGCGTTGGCGGCGGTGGCGGCCTTGGCGTAGCCCTTCGCCACCAGCCGGTCGACGGTCTGCTGCGCCTGCCCGGGCGTCCCGGTGCCGTTGCGCACCGTCACCCGCAGGTCCTTGGCGTCGGTCGCGGCGGCCGTCGACGCCGCACCCCCAGGAGCAGCCGGAGCAGCCGGAGCTGCCGGAGCAGCCGGCGCAGGCGTGGCCGCCGGAGCCGTCGCCGCCGGGGCCTCAGGCACCGCCGCCCCCGCCGCCGGCTCGGTCAGCGAGCGGTCGCCGCCGACCATCGAGAACAGCTGGGCGGCGTCCGGTTGCTTGAGCACCAGCCGGTTCTCGTCCGCCGGGTCGTCCAGCACCGGCACGGTGGCGAAGGTGATCTTCCCGCTGTCGACCTTGCTCAGGTCCAGCGCGAGGTCCTTCAGCTTGTCCACGCTGCCGATCCCGGAGTCCACGGTGAGCGCCTTGGTGGCGGAGTCCGCGAGCTTCCACAGCTTGGCCGGGTTGGTGAGGGTGTCGCTGCTCTTGATCGAGCGGATCATCGAGCCGATGAACTGCTGCTGCAGCGGTATTCGGGTGAGGTCGCCGCCCAGCCCGACGGCGTGCCGGGTGCGGACGAAGGCGAGCGCCTCGTCGCCCTGGACGACGTGCCGGCCCTTGCTCATCCGCAGGTGCGAGTCCGGGTCGTTGATGTCCTTGGCCGCGCACACCTCGACGCCGCCGACGGCGGTGGAGAGTGTCTTGACGGCGTCGAAGTTGACCATCACGAAGTGGTCGACCCGGATCCCGGTGACCTTCTCGACGGTCTTCCAGGTGCAGCCCGGATCGCGGCCCTCCTGGCCGAGGCTGTTGTTGAACATCGTGCGCGCCGTCCCGGGGATGGTCTTCCCGTCCGGTGCCTGGCACTCCGGGACGGGCACCATGAGGTCGCGCGGGATGCTGAGCGCCGTGGCGTTGCTGCGGTCCTTGGCGATGTGGAACAGCAGCGTGGTGTCCGCGTGCCCGGTGCTGCCCTCGTCGCCGTACTCGCGGCCCAGGCCCTCCCGGCTGTCGGTGCCGATCACCAGGATGTTCAGGGCGTCGCCGGCCGGCTTGGGCCGCTCCGCCTCGTTGCCCAGCTGCACCTTGACGGCGGTGATGTTGTTGTTGAAGTGCTGGTACGCGTAGTACGCGCCGCCGCAGCCGGCCACCAGGGCGAACGCGGCGAGGCCGCCGGTCCACTTCAGCACCCGTCGGCGCCGGGTGCGCCGGGCGGTCAGGGCCCGGCGCCGGGCGGCCCGGCCGCCGGGGTGCGGGGGCTCGGACGCGGCCTCGGCCGGGGTGTGCCGGCGCTGGACGGGGATGCCCCGGACGGGGTCGGCGGGGTGCCGGTCGGCGCCCGCTCCTCCGGCATGGATGTCCTGCTGCACGGGTGCTCCCCTCCCTCCGGCCGCTCCTCGGCCCGGCGCGCGAATTGCGCGACCGACTCGGACACCCTAGACGAGCCGGATGAGGGAATTGTTCCGGGTGTGATCTCCGCCATGGTTTCCGGAGCGAATTCCGCGGCCGAATACGGGGCCGGGAATTTCCGGGGAGAACCCTTCCAAGATCGTGATCCGTGTACGGAACAGTGATCGTGTCCAGGCTCAATGCACCGCGCAGGCGTCCACGTCGGCGGTCCGTCCCTCGAAGGCCGTCGGGCCGCTCGCGCCCGGTGACGGAGACGGGCCCGCGGACGCCGATGCCGACCCGGAAGCCGCCGCCGCCGACGCGGACGCCGACGCGGAGGCCGAGGGCGCGGCCGTCGGCCTCGTCCCCACCGGGGCGGCGGACGGACTCGACCCCGGCGGCCGCACCTCCACCGGCCGGTCGTCCCGCAGCGCCGCGAACAGCTGGGTGGTCTGCGGCTGCACGAACTCGTCCCGGTCCGAGTCGAACCGGTACGGCCGTCGCGGCGCCGTCAGGAAGGTCACGTCCGAGGACGGGATCCCGCGCAGGTCCTGGGTCAGGTCGTACAGCTCGCCCAGCGAGGACAGCCCGCCGTCCGCCTGCACCGAGGAGGTGGCGGCGTCCAGCACCGGCCACAGCTTGGTCGGGTTGAGCAGGACGTCCTGCGACTGCACCTTGCGGATCAGTGCCGCCAGGAACTGCTGCTGACGCCCCATCCGCTGGGTGTCGCTGCCGTCCCCGAGGGTCTCCCTGGCCCGGACGTAGCCGAGCGCCTGCTCGCCGTGCAGGGTCTGCCGCCCGGCCGCGAGGTCCAGCTTGGCGTCCTTGTCGTGGATCGGCTGCGGGACGCACACCTCGACCCCGTCGACGGCGTCCACCATCCGCTTGAAGCCCGCGAAGTCGACGATCACGTAGTGGTCGATCCGGATGCCGCTGAGCTGTTCCACGGTCCGGATCGAGCAGGCCGGGCCGCCGGTCTCGAAGGCGGCGTTGAACTGCATCAGCGTCGGCCGGCTGCGGCTGCCGTCCGGCTTCTCGCAGGCCGGGACGCTCACCATGACGTCGCGCGGGATGGAGACGGCGGTCGCGTGCCGCCGGTCGGCCGCCAGGTGGAGCAGGATCGTGGTGTCCGAGCGCTGGCCGCCGGCCGCGCCGTAGGTGGCGTTGGCGCCGGTCCGGTCGTCGCTGCCGATCAGCAGCAGCAGGTTCTCGGCGCCCCGGGCCCCGGCGGTCCGGCTGGGGCGCTCGGCCTCCAGCCGGGCCAGCAGCTGGTCGGTGGTGGAGTCGGTGCGGATGTTGCCGTCGAGCTTGCGGTAGGCGACCCAGAGCAGCGTGCCGCAGCCGACCAGCAGGAAGGCGAGGACGCCGGCGGTGACGATCAGCCACCGCCGGCGCCGGCGTCTGCCTCCGCCGGGCGCACCGGGCGCACCGGGGGACTCCGGGCCCCCGGAGCCTCCCGCCCCGGCGGCGCCGTCCGGCCCGTCCGACGGCTGTCCCGTCGGCGGTTCTCCGTTCGGCGTCCGCCCGGTCGGCGGGACTTCGGTCTGCGGGGGCTCGGTCGGGAGGGGTTCGGTCGGGGGGTGCTCGGTGTCGTCCTCGGCCATGGCAGGGATCCCTACCCGCCCGGCCGGGGCCGGGGGTTACCCGAGGCGCAGTGTCACCCGTTCGGATTCGACCCGCTTCTCCCACTGCTCGGCGTCCAGGCCGTCCGCGTTGCGGCAGAGCACCACCGACGCGCCGGCCGCCAGCGGCGCCAGCAGCCCGGCCTCCAGCCCGGACCAGTCGTCGAAGGAGAGGGTGGAGAGCACCCGGTCGCCCGGTCCGAGGCCGAGCCGGACGGCGCCCTCGCGGGCCAGCTGGACGGTCTGGTCCCCGGTCAGCTTCAGCGGCAGGCCGTCGACCACGGTCTCCAGCGCGGGGGCGTCCGGGGTGACGGGGGAGTAGGGGGCGAACCGGTCGCCCTGCCCGGGCACCTCGGCGGCGTAGTCCAGGAAGCCGTCCGGGCGCTGGGGGAACCGCCCGCCGAGCGGCCGCAGGGCGAGCGCCACCCGCTCGCCCTCGCAGGCCTGGGCGGCCTCCAGCCCGTCCGGGCCGCTGACCACCAGGTCGGCGGCGGCCGGGTCGCCGGCCGGGACCGCCGTCACCCCGACCGACCAGCAGGCGAGCAGCCAGACGGCGCTCTGCCAGTGGGCCGGGAGGAGCAGCGCGGCGCGGTCGTCCGGACCGGCGTTGAGTTCGTCCTGGAGCAGGTTGGCGGTCTTGGCCACCCAGTTGTCGAAGGTCCTCGCGGACAGCTCCACGCGTTCGCCGGTGGCGTCGTCGTAGAAGGTGACCAGTGGGGCCGCGGGGTCGACCGAGGGAGTGCCACCTCGCAGGTAAGCGTGCAGCAGCTCGACGGGGGTACGGGCATCGGCAGCGAAAGGCGAAGTCATGGTGCGCCCCAGCCTACGGCCTTCGGGTGGACGTCCGGGAGGGGTGGCGGAAGGGTCGCGGGGTGGCGTGGCGGCCAGGTCGGAATCCCGTGAACATCCGGGTTATGAGCATCTCTCCTCGTGCCCTCCGCGGCCGCCCGCCCGTCGTCCTGCTCGCCGTCCTCGCGGCCGTCCTGACGCTCCCGTCGATCCCCGCCGAGGCCCGGGCCGGGGGTGGGGCTCCGGTGGAGCGGCCGGGGGCGCGGGGTCCGGCGGGCAGCGGCTCGGTCACCTCGCTCCCGCTGACCGGGGGGCGGCTCCTGGCCGGGCGCACCGCCCGCCGGTTCGACCTGCTCGGCGTCGGTTGGGACGGCCCGGCGCGGGCGCTCGCCGGGGGCACCGTCAAGGTCCGCGTCCGGGACGCGGCCACCGGCGTCTGGAGCGGCTGGCACGAGCTGGAGACCGACGGCGAGGACGGTCCGGACGCCGGGGCCGACGCCGCCGTCACCGCTGCTGCCACCGCCGCCGACGGCCGTGCGCCGCGCGGCGCCACCGCCCCGCTGTGGACCGGCCCGAGCGACGGTGTCGCCGTCGAGGTGACGCCCGGTCCGGCCGGACCGCCGCCCGGACTGCGGGTGGAGCTGGTCGACCCGGGGGAGGGCGTCCGGTCCGCCGGCGCGCGGAGCACCGCCGCCGAACCGGTGGACGGCGGCCGGCGGACCGGCCACCACCAGGCCCCGCGCCCCGAGATCGTCACCCGGGCCGGCTGGGGCGCGGACGAGTCGATCCGCGAGCCCGACTTCGAGTACACCGGACCGGTCCGGGTGGTCTTCGTCCACCACACCGCGACCACCACCGAGTACGCGTGCTCCGACGCGCCCCGGCTGATCAGGGCGATCTACCAGTACCACGTGCAGAGCAACGGCTGGCGGGACATCGGCTACAACTTCCTGGTCGACCGCTGCGGCACCGTCTACGAGGGCCGGGCCGGCGGCACCGACCTGCCGGTGCACGGCGCGCACACGCTGGGCTTCAACACCGACTCGGCGGGCGTCGCGGCGATCGGCACCTTTGTCACGGACCTCCCCCCGGCGCCCCTGCTGACCGGGGTCGCCCGGATCGCGGCCTGGAAGCTCGGCCTCACCGAGCAGGACGCGGGCGGGAGCACCCGGCTGGTCTCCGGCTCCGACGGCAGCCTCTACCCGGCGGGCACCGGCGCGGTCTTCCAGGCCGTCTCCGGGCATCGCGACGCCTTCAACACCGAGTGCCCGGGCGACGCCCTGTACCCGAAGCTCCCCGAGCTGCGCACCGAGGCGGCGCGGCTCCAGGGCCGCTGACGCCCGGGTCGCCGACGCCAGGGCCGGGCCCGCCCTACTCCGGGCCCGGCCCGCGCGCGATCAGCGCCCGCAGCTCGGCCGTCAGCGCCCGCGCGAGGTCCGGCCGCTCGTCGTACCGGGCCGGGGTGGTCTGCAGCAGCGCGATCCGCCAGCCGGCGCCCGCGTCGACCGCGATCACCGTGTGCAGCGCGTTCAGCGCGGGATCGAGGTCCTCCGCGTCGTCCGGCACCAGGCCGGCGACCGCGTCCAGCTGTGCCACCCGGGACCCCAGCGCCCGCACCCGCCGGACCTTGGCGACGTACTCGGGCGTCGGGCTGCCGGTGAAGATGCGTCCTAGTTCGGCGGCCATCACCGACCGGCCGCCGTGCCGGGTCCCGTCGAAGCCGATCAGCTCGCCGTCCACCGCGAACGGCCCGGCGAAGGCCGCGCCGTCCCGCAGGTTCCACCCCTCCAGCACCCGGTGGTAGAGGGACCGCACGGCACTCTCGTCACCGGCGGACAGCTCCGGCACCCGCGTATCGTTCATATCCCTATGGTCGGCGGACGGCGCAGGAGGTGCACGGCGGTGAGCGGGACGTCGACGGGCGGGCGCGCGCCCCGGACCGCACCCGCGGACGTGCCCGGCCCCGGGAGCCCCGACGCCGGAGCCGTCCGCCACTGGCGGCCCGGCTTCCCGCTGGACGTGGCCCGCACCCTGCTGCCGCTGCGCCGGGGCCCGGCCGACCCGTCCTACCGGAGGACCGCCGACGGCGCCCTCTGGCGGGCCTCCCGCACCCCCGGCGGCATCGGCACCCTGCGGGTGCTGCCCCGGCCGTCCGAGGGCGTGGTCGAGGCGACCGCCTGGGGGCCCGGTGCGCAGTGGCTGCTGGACGGGCTGCCCGGCCTGCTCGGCGCCCAGGACGACCCGGCGGGCCTGGTCCTGCCGGCCGGCCCGCTGCGCGAGGCGCAGCGCGGCGCGGCGGGGGTGCGGCTGACCAGGACCGGCCTGGTCCTGGAGTCGTTGGTGCCGGCGATCCTGGAACAGAAGGTCACCACCGGCGAGGCGTACCGGGCCTGGCACACCCTGCTGCGCGCCTTCGGCACCCCGGCACCCGGCCCGGCCGAGGGCCTGTGGGTGGCACCCTCGGCCCGGGAGTGGTCGCTGGTGCCGAGCTGGGAGTGGCACCGCGCGGGCGTCGACCCGAAGCGCTCCGCGACGGTGCAGCGCGCCGTCCGGCTGGCCCCCCGGCTGGAGGAGGCCTCCGCGATGGGCCACGAGGAGTCCTTCGCCCGCCTGACCGCCGTCCCGGGCGTCGGCATCTGGACGGCCGCCGAGACCCTGCAGCGTTGCAACGGGGACGCGGACGCCGTCTCGGTCGGCGACTTCCACCTGCCCAACACGGTCGGCTGGGCGCTGGCCGGCCGCGTCCGCAGCGACGACGCCGACATGCTGGCCCTCCTGGAGCCCTACCGCCCGCACCGCCACCGCCTGTGCCGGATCCTCCTGTCCACCGGCACCCACGCCCCCCGCTTCGGCCCCCGCCTCACCCCCAACGACCACCGCCGCCGCTGAAACCGCACGTTCGGGTGAGCTGTGC
>NZ_JZWY01000421.1:0-22760 GCF_000966955.1 Streptomyces sp. NRRL S-495 | reverse complement strand
GATGTGTATAAGAGACAGGTACTACGCCGCCGTACCGGGGCAGGCCGGCCGCACGGAAGTGACCGTGCAGGAGCTGAACCAGCAGACGGCCGAGGTGATCGCAGCCGTCGAGCGCGGCGAGACCGTCACCGTGACCAGGGACGGCCGCCACATGGCCACCGTCCTGCCGCCGGACCCAGCCGGGCCGCACTACCCGTTCCGGACGGACCCGATGGGTGACGAACTCGACGACATGCCGAGCTTCGGCGGCGGTGGCGGCCGGACCCTCGACGACCTGGACAGCGCGATGGAAGGGTTCGGCGAGTGAGCGCCGCTGCCGTCCGAGGAAAGGGCTCATCTGTGTACACAGCCAGGTGTACGCTCGATGCATGGCCGAATCGCTGAGCATCCGTGAAGCCCGAGCCCATCTTGCCGAAGTCGTGACCAAGGCGGAGTCGGGCGAGATCACTGTGATCACTCGCAAGGGTGAGCGTGTCGGCGCGGTGGTGCCGATCGAGATCCTGGACGCGATCGAGGAAGCGGCGGACGAGCTGGCCGCGCGGGAGGCCGAGCTCCACCGCAACGACCCGACGGTCAGCATGGCGGAGCTCCTGGCCGATCTGTTCGATGCGCCCCCGGACTCGGCCGGGAGCGCCGCGTGAAGTACGCCTTCCGGTTCACCACGCACGCCCAGCGCCAGCTCAGGTCGATCGGCCAGGTCGAGGCCATGCGGATCCTCAGCGCGCTGACGGCCCTCGGTGACGATCCGTTCGCCGAGGGCCTCGGCGTGAAGAAGCTGACCGGGCACGACGGTCTCTACCGGCTGCGGGTGGGGGCCTACCGCGTGGTGTACGAGGTGCGGGGCGGCGAGATGGTCGTCCTGGTGGTCAACGTCGGCAACCGTCGGGACGTCTACCGCCGGCTGTGACCCCTACCGCACCTCGATGAAGGCGTCCGCCGTGCGGTCCGGGCGGGTGCGGGGCGGTTCGGCGGGGCGGCCGACGGCGACGGCGCCCATCGGGTCCCAGTGCTTCGGGAGGTCGAGGACCTCGCGCACCGTGTCGCGGCAGAACATGGTCGAGGAGACCCAGGCCGAGCCGTATCCCTCGCCGGCCAGGGTGACCAGCAGGTTCTGCACGGCGGCGCCGACGGCGACGGTGAACATCTCGCGTTCGGCCGCGGCCCGGCGCGCGTCCGGGTAGTCGTGCGAGCCGTCCATCACCAGGCACGGGACGACCAGGTAGGGGGCCGCGCGCAGGACGTCGCCGCGGGCGGTGCGGCGGGCGATCTTCTCCTCGTCCCAGCCGTCGAGCTCGGCGAGGTCGCGGCGCCAGGCCGCGAGCATCGCGTCCAGCAGCCGGGTCCGCACCTCGGGGGTCTCCAGCAGGACGAACCGCCACGGCGTGGTGTGGTGCGGCGCGGGCGCGGTGGCCGCGGCGGCGACCGCGCGCCGGACGGCGCCCGGGTCGACCGGTTCGGCGGTGAACGCGCGGATGGTGCGCCGCTGGGTGACGGCCTGCCGGATCGCCTCGGAGGTGCCGAGCCGGAACATGTCGTCGGCGGCGGGCCTGAGCAGCGGCCGGACGCCCTCGCCGTCCTCGGCGGTGACCAGGTGGCCGAGGCCGCGGACCACGGCGACCGGGGTGCCGGTGGCCTTGCCCTTCACCAGGTCGGCGGCGCCGGCGAGCTCGTCGGCGGTGGCGGTGACGGTCTGGAACAGCTCGTTGCCGTGCGAGTCGGAGCGCCCCCGGTGGTCGTCCAGGACGGCCAGGCCGGCGGCGCCGATGGCGACATCGGTGAGGCCGTTGCGCCAGGGCCGGCCGAAGGTGTCGGTGACGACGACGGCGAGCCGGCGCCCGGTGAGCTGCCGGAGCCGGGCGCGCAGGGCGCGGGCGGAGGCGTCCGGGTCCTCGGGCAGCAGCAGGACGGTGCCGGGCGCGGTGTTCGAGGCGTCCACCCCGGCGGCGGCCATGACCAGGCCGTTGCGGTTCTCGACGATCCGGATCGGGCCGCGCCGGGCGACCAGCCGGACGGTCTCGGCGTCGATCGCGGCCTCCCGGTCGGCGGCGTGCAGCAGCCGGCCCTCGGCCTTGCTGACCACCTTGGAGGTGACCAGCAGGATGTCGCCGTCCTCGTACTCGGCGGCCTTGGCGATCAGCTCGGCGAGGTCGCTGTCGGCGTCGATCTCGGGCAGCCCGGAGACCGGGAGGATCCGCAGGCTCACCCGCGCACCTGCTCGGCGAGCGCCAGCGCGGCCCGGGCCATCTCGGCGGTGGCGGCGACGTCGGTCATCAGCAGCGGCACCGCCCGGCAGGCGATCCCGCCCGCCTCGACGGCGGCCACGGCGGCCTCGTCGGCGGTGTCCACCAGCCAGCCGTCGATCAAGTCGGAGCCGTAGTTCAGTGCGACCGCCTCGGCGGTGGCCTCCACGCCGACGGCGGCGAGCACCTTGTCGGCCATGCCCCGCACGGGCGCACCGCCGATGATCGGCGAGAGCCCGACGACCGGGGCGGAGGCGGCGGCGACGGCCTCCCGGATGCCCGGCACGGCGAGGACGGTGCCGATCGAGACGACCGGGTTGGACGGCGGGAAGAGGATGACGTCGGCCTCGGCGAGGGCCTCCAGTACGCCGGGCGCCGGCTTGGCGGTGTCCGCGCCGACCGGCACGATCGCCTCGGCGTCGACGGCGGCGTGCAGCTTGACCCAGTACTCCTGGAAGTGGATGGCCCGGGTGCCCTGCTCGTCGGTGATCCGGACATGGGTCTCGACCCGGTCGTCGCTCATCGGCAGCAGCCGCACCCCGGGCTGCCAGCGCACACAGAGCGCCTCGGTGACCTGGCTGAGGGTGTAGCCGGCGTTGAGCATCTGGCTGCGCACGAGGTGGGTGGCGAAGTCGCGGTCGCCGAGCCCGAACCACTCGGGGCCGACGCCGTACTCCTTCATCTCGGCCTTGATGGACCAGGTCTCCTCGGTCCGGCCCCAGCCCTGCTCCTCGTGGATGCCGCCGCCGAGGGTGTACATGACGGTGTCGAGGTCGGGGCAGACCTTCAGCCCGAAGAGGTGGATGTCGTCACCGGTGTTGCCGATGACGGTGATCTCGTCCTCGGGACCGATGGCCTCCCGGAGTCCGCGCAGGAAACGCGCTCCGCCGATCCCGCCTGCCAGTGCCACGATGCGCATGCGCCCATCCTGCCACGCGCCGACGGGTCGTCAGCCCGACCCTCGACAACCGCGCCCGGAGCCTCAGTGGGCCTCGGCGGACGTCTGCGGGTGCTGCTCGGGGACGACGGCGGCGCCGTACTGGTTCATCTCGGTCAGGCCGGGGGTGTAGAGGTGGATCGAGACGGCGGGCTCCAGCGAGGCGTTGACCATCTCGTGCAGGTACCCGGGGGAGAAGACCCGCTGCCCGCCGGGGCGCAGGTCGCGGGAGCCTTCCCCTGCGTGTGTGAGGGAGCGCTCGACGAGCTCGCCGCGGACCACGGTCATCACGCCGGAGGAGGTGCCGTGGTCGTGGAAGCCGCTGCTCTGGCCGGGCAGCCAGCTGAGCAGCCAGACCTCGTAGCCGGGGCCGGTCTCCAGCCGGGCGTACCAGCGGGTGAGCGCGTCGTAGCGGACGAGCGGCTCCCAGCGGTCCCGGTCGGCGGCGATCTCGCGCACCAGCCGGGCGTACTCGGCGACGCTGGTGGGGTGGGTGGGCAGGTCGGTGCGGGCGAGGTGCGGGAAGGCCAGCGGGTCGCCGGCGATGGAGACGTCACTGAGGCCGTCGGCCCACGGGTGGTCGCCGGGCCGGGCGGCGGGGGCGGGTGCCACGGGTCGGGTGGTGGAGGCGGCGCGGAGGCCGTGGAGAGCGAGCTTGCTGCGGTCGCGGTTCCGCTTGCGGATGCGGATCATTCGCACGGGAGTCGTCCTCGGAGGGCTGGTTCGTCAGGGGAGTCAGCCGGGTCCGGGATGTCCTGGGGCGGGAATCGCGGGCGGCCTCTGTGCTTCCTGGGCGGCGCGCGGCGGGACGGCGGGCGCCTAGATACAGCGGCAGGAACAGAGGCGACAACAGGAGTTCACGGCAGGGCGGAGCGTGGAACCGCTCCGGGGGCCGAGGAACTCTGACATAGGGAAAAGGACAACGCATCCGCAGGGGCGGTGTCAACTCGGGGAGAGCGGACATTCGGGTGAGATCGGCCATGAACTACCCGATGGAGTGATAAATCACCCTCTATGTTTCGATGGGAAGATCGCCGGGAAGGCAGGGCGATGACCGGCCTGTGGCGGTGACCGCATGTCACCCGGCCCCCGGTCGCGAATGGTTCGTCGACGTTCGCGCGCAATCGGGCTAGAAGTCCGATCTGTCCGGTTATGTACACTATTCGTAACGGCTTGGTGCCAGGGAGTGAATCCCGGCCCCAATACCAGAGCTCGGCTTGACTGGGCCAGAGTGACGCAACTGTAATTTCACTCGTGTCGTCCGCCGCACGAGGCAACGGCAACCACGGGGACGCCAATAGGGGCAGAGGAGGCGCGCCACATGAGCGAGCTCTTTGAGCTGTTGATCGGTGACGGCATCGAGGAGGAGGAAGAACTCGGCTGGCAGGAGCGCGCACTCTGCGCCCAGACCGACCCCGAGTCCTTCTTCCCGGAGAAGGGCGGCTCCACTCGCGAGGCCAAGAAGGTCTGCCTCGCGTGCGAGGTCCGCTCCGAGTGCCTGGAGTACGCCCTGGCCAACGACGAGCGCTTCGGCATCTGGGGCGGCCTCTCCGAGCGCGAGCGCCGTCGGCTCAAGAAGAGCGCCGTCTGACCGGGGTGGCCGCATCCCCCGGGACCTCCGGATCCCCAGGCTTCCCCGGATCCGCCGGCCGCGGCACCCCGACCGGCCGGCCCGCGCGAACAGCCCGCGACGGAGCGCCTCACCCCCTGTGGTGAGGCGCTTTCGCGTTCCCGGACGGACACCGTGGACGGAGCCGACACCCGGAGCCGTTAGTGTGGTGCGCCATCCGGTTGCCGTTCACCGGCTGTGTCCACCGAGAACTGGGGCCCGCGCACTCGATGACCGTCTACAGCCACCAGAGCGGCTCCTCCGCCAGCAGGCCGCCCGCCTACCCGCGCCATCTGGTCACCGCCGTGATCGTCTCCCACGACGGCGCCCGCTGGCTGCCGCAGGCCCTCGCCGGCCTGCTCGGCCAGGACCGCCAGGTCCAGCGCGTCCTCGCGGTCGACACCGGCTCCACCGACGACTCCCAGCGCCTGCTCGCCGAGACCCTCGCCGACTGGCTCCCCGACAGCGGTCCGACCGTGCTCGGCCGTCGGGCCGGTTTCGGCACCGCCGTCGCCGAGGCGGTCTTCAACAGCCCGCCGCTGCGCGCCGAGGACCTGCCCTACCGGCTCGACCCCTCCGGCTACGACCCGGTCACCGGCGGCTGGGACGACTTCGGCGACCCGCTCGGCGACGAGGACGACCTCGGCCGGGGCGGCCCCCGGGAGACCACGCCGGTCGAATGGCTCTGGCTGCTGCACGACGACTGCGAGCCGCAGACCGACGCGCTGCGCCGGCTGCTCCAGGTCGCCGACTCCACCCCCAGCGCCGCCGTCGTCGGCCCCAAGCTGCGCAGCTGGTACGACCGCCGGCAGCTGCTGGAGGTCGGCGTCAGCATCGCCCGCTCCGGCCGCCGCTGGACCGGGCTCGACCGGCGCGAGCAGGACCAGGGCCAGCACGACCAGGTCCGCCCGGTGCTCGCCGTCTCCACCGCCGGCATGCTGGTGCGCCGCGATGTCTTCGAGGAGCTCGGCGGCTTCGACCGGGCGCTGCCGCTGATGCGCGACGACACCGACTTCTGCTGGCGGGTCAACGCCGCCGGCCACCGCGTCGTGGTCGCCCCGGACGCCGTGCTCCGGCACGCCGAGGCCGCCAGCCGCGAGCGCCGCGCCATCGACTGCGGCCCCGCCCACCCGCACCGGGTGGACAAGGCCGGCGCCGTCTTCACCCTGCTCGCCAACTCCAAGGGCGTGCTCTTCCCCTACGTGCTGCTCCGGCTGGTGCTCGGCACCCTGCTGCGGGTGTTCGCCAACCTGCTCGGCAAGGACCCCAAGCAGGCCTTCGACGAGCTGGCCGGCCTCGGCCACGAACTCGTCCGGCTGCCCCGGCTGCTGGCGGCCCGCAAACGCCGCGGCCGCACCCGCTCCGCCGACGCGCTGGACGACCGCACGCTCTTCCCCGCACCCGGCGCCACCGCCCGGCTCGCCGTCGAGGGCGTCGTCGGCTCGCTCGGCATCGGGGGCGGTGACGACACCGGCGGCCGGCACGGCTCGGTCGAGGCCGGACCGGGAGACGAGGACTCCGAGGACCTGGTCGTCGAGCAGTTCGCGCTGGTCAAGAAGCTCGCCCGGCGCCCGGCGCCGGTGCTGTTCGCCGCCCTGCTGGTGTTCGCCCTGGTCGCCTGCCGCGACCTGCTCGGCGGCGGGGCCCTGTTCGGCGGCGCCCTGCTGCCCGCCACCGACGGCGCGACCGGGCTCTGGTCGATGTACGCCGACGCCTGGCACCCCGTCGGCACCGGCTCCGACGCCGCCGCGCCGCCCTACCTCGCGGTGCTGTCGATCCTCTCCTGGCTGCTGTTCGACCACGCCGACCTCGCGGTCACCCTGCTGGTCGTGCTCGCCGTCCCGCTCTCCGCCGTGAGCGCCTACCTGGTCTCCCGGCCGCTGATCGACTCCAAGCTGGTCCGCGCCTGGGCCAGCGCCACCTACGCGCTGCTGCCCGCCGCCACCGGCGCGCTCGCCCAGGGCCGGATCGGCACCGCCGTCCTGGCCGTGCTGCTGCCGCCGCTGGCCCGCGCCGCCGCCGTCACCGCCGGCCTCGGCATCCGCGCGGAGAGCGCCGCCAAGGGCGCCCGCCCCGGCTGGCGCTCCGCCTGGATGACGGTCCTGCTGCTCACCCTGGCCACCGCCTTCGTCCCGCTGGTCTGGGCCCTGGCCGTGCCGCTCTGCCTGGCCATGCTGGTCACCGCCGTGGTCCGGGGCGGGGCCTTCGGCTCCGGCGCCACCGCGCTGCGACTGCTCGGCCTGCGTGTCCTGGTGGTCCTCGCGGTGCCGGTCGGGGTGCTCGCCCCCTGGTCGCTGCGGGTGCTCTCGGACCCGCAGCGGCTGCTGCTGGAGGCCGGCCTGCCCGGTCTGCACGGCTCCGGGCCGACCTCGGCCGGGCTGCTGATGGTCAACCCCGGCGGCGCCGGGGTGCCGCCGGTCTGGCTCTCCGCCGGTGTGGTGCTGGCCGCGCTGGCCGCCCTGCTGCGCGCCGACCGCCGCCGCGCGGTGCTGGCCGCCTGGGGCGCCGCCGGGGCCGGACTGGTCTTCGCGGTCGTGGTGGCCGGCACCTCGGTGACCCCCGCCTCCGGTGGTCCGGCCGTGCCCGCGTGGTCCGGCCCGGCCACCCTGCTGGCCGGTGTCGCCCTGCTGGCCGCCGCCGCGATCGGCGCCGACGGCGCCAACGCCCGGGTCGCCGGCATCGCCTTCGGCTGGCGCCAGCCGGTCGCCGCGCTGGTGGTGGCCGCCGCCCTGCTCGCCCCGCTGGGCACCGGCCTCTGGTGGGCCGTCACCGGCGCCGACGGCCCGCTGCACCGGGGCCGCGGCGCCCAGGTGCCCGCGTTCATCGCCGAACAGGCCGGCACCACCGACCGCTCCCGCACCCTGGTCCTCACCGGGGACCCGAAGGGCGGCTCGGTCGCGTACACCGTGGCCCGCGGCTCCGGACTGACGCTCGGCCAGGCCGAGTCCACCGTCGACCCGGAGACCGGCACCACGGCCGGCCTGGACCGGACCGTCGGCAGCCTGCTGGCCGGCTCCGGCGCCGACCAGGCGGGCGCGCTCTCCCGCTACGGCATCGCCTACGTGCTGGTCGACCAGCCGCTGATCGGCGCCTTCAAGGACGTCCTGGACACCACGCCCGGCCTGGTCAAGGCCAACCAGGACGGCGGCGCCGCGCTCTGGCAGGTCGACGGCACCCCCGCGACCCGGGCCCTGATCACCGCGCCGGGCACCGTCCCGGTGGTGGTCCCGTCCGGCCCGCGCGACATCGACACCACCCTGCCGGCCGGCCCCGAGGGCCGGGTGCTGCGGCTCGCCGAGTCCGCCGCCCCCGAGTGGACGGCCACCCTGGACGGCACCGCCCTGGAGCGGGTCACCGTCGACGGCTGGGCGCAGGGCTTCAAGCTCCCCGCCACCGGCGGCAAGCTGGTCCTCACCCGTGAGGGCAGCCTGCTGCACACCGGCTGGATCTGGGCCCAGCTGCTGCTCGGCCTGACCGTGCTGGTGCTGGCCCTGCCCGGCCGGCGCAACCACAAGGACGACGACCTGCCCGAGGACGTGGTCGCCGCCGCCGAGCTGGCCGCCGCCGCCCAGGCGCAGGCCCCGGTCCCCGGCAGCCGCCGGGCCCGCCGGATGGCCGAGCGGGGCGAGGGCGCCGAGAACGAGGGCCCGGAGCCCGTCGACCCGGACGCCGGGGTGTACGAGGGCCGGCCCGGCCCGGCCGCGGACCGGCCGGCCGCCGAGCCGTCGGCCGGAGCGGTCCTGGCGGCCGCCGCCGCGCAGGAGTCCGAGCCGTACGCCGACCCCTACCAGACGTACCAGCAGGCCGACCCGTACAGCTACGACCCGTACGCGCAGCAGCCGGTCGGCACGCCGTACGGCGGCCAGGGGTACGGCGGCCAGGACGGCTACCAGCAGCAGGGCTACCAGCCCTACCAGGGCGAGCAGCAGCAGTACGGCTACGACCCGTACCAGCAGCCCGAGCAGCAGCCCTGGGTGCCGGGGCAGCAGCAGGCCGAGCCCTACTACGAACAGCCGGACCCGAACCACCCGAACGACCCGAACGACCCGAACAGCCCCCACGGCCCGGGCCGGTACCCGCACCACCACGGATCGGGGAGCTGACCCGCGATGAAGAAGCCCGCCTTCAGGAAGAAGCCCGGCACGCCGGACACCGCCCGCGGGGCCGGGGGGACCGGCACCTTCGACGGCGCCCCGGCCGGCGCGGCCCCGGCGGCCCCCAGGGGCTCCGGCGCCGCCCGCACCACCCGGTCGCTGCTGGCCGCCGCCGTGGTGCTGGCGGCGGTGTTCGGCATCGCCGAGCTCCGCAAGCCCGCCGCCCCGGCGGCCACCGACCGGGCCACCGCCACCTCGGCGCAGGTCGAGCGGACCGCCCTGGTCTGCCCGCAGCCGCTCCAGGGCCTCACCGGCACCACCACGCTCACCGCGTACACCCCGCCGGGCACGGGCACGGGCGACGGCGGCACCGGCTGGATCTCCGACGCGGCGGCGCCCGCCGCCGCCCCGGGCGCGGCGCCGTCGGCCCCCGCGACGCCGGCCGCCCCCGCTGCCCCGGCCGCCACCGGCGCGCCCACCCCGGCCGCCGCGGCCGCCGCCGACAAGAACGCCGCGCCCGCCGACGCCCGGCTCACCCTGGCCAAGCCCGGCACCCCGGTGACCGCCCCCGCCGCCAACAGCGACCTGGCACCCGGCACCGGGGCCGTCGCCACCGGCGCGCTCGCCCCCGGCTTCACCGTCACCCAGACCACCACCGTCACCGAGCAGCGCGGCCTCGGCCTGTCCGGGATCACCTGCACGCCGTCCGGCACCGGGTTCTGGTTCGCGGGCGCCTCCACCGCCGAGGGCCGCACCGACTACGTCAGCCTGGTCAACGCCGAGTCCACCGCCGCCGTGGTCGACATCAAGCTCTACGGCGACAAGGGCCTGATCGAGAACGACGCCGCCAACGGCATCACCGTCGCCCCGGGCAGCTCCCAGTCGGTCCTGCTGCCCACCATCAGCAAGGGCCAGGTCGCCGACCTCGCCGTGCACGTGGTCGCCCGCTCCGGCCGGGTCGGCGCCGCCCTGCACGCCGCCGACGGCAGCAAGGGCGCCGACTGGGTGCCCGCCTCCGCCGACCCCGCGCCCGTCCAGGTGATGCCCGGCCTGCCCGCCGACACCTCGGCCGCCCACCTGGTGGTCTGGGCCCCGCCGGAGGACGACGCGGACCTCAGGATCGAGCTCTCCGGCAAGAACGGCTGGTTCGTCCCGGCCGGGAACGAGTCCATCCACGTCAAGGCCGGCATGGTGGCCTCGGTGGACCTCGGCAAGGTGACCCGGGACGAGGTCGCCGGGCTGCGGGTGTCGCCCAGCGACGACAAGCACCCCACCCCCGTGGTGGCCGGCCTGCGGGTCGACCGCGCCGGGGCGAACGGCAAGTCCGACGCCGCCTGGCTGGCCGGCACCGCGCCGGTCGGCGCCCGCGCCACGGTGGCCGACAACCGGGGCGGCGGCCCGTCCACGCTCTTCCTGACCTCCACCGGCGAGGCCGCCACCGTGCGGGTCACCGCCTCGGCCGGCACCGGCGGCGGCACCCCCACCACCAAGGAGGTCGCGCTCCCGGCCGGTGGCACCGTCGCCCTCCCGGCGCCCGAGCCCACCGGGCTGAACGGCAGCTTCGCGCTCACCGTGGAGACCGTCTCCGGCGGCCCGGTCGTCGCCGCCCGGATGCTCGCGCTCCCCAGCAAGGACGTGCCGATGTTCACCGTCCAGGCCCTGCGCGACGACCGCTCCACCGTCAAGGTCCCGCAGGCCTCCCAGGACCCGGGCGTGGTCCTGCGCTGAGCGGTGTGCCGACAGCACGGCGCGGGGGCCGCCACCCGGTCCGGGTGGCGGCCCCCGCGCCGTGGCGGCTCACTCCTCGTCGTACCGAGGGTCGATCGCGTCGGGGGAGAGCCCCAGCAGCTCCGCCACCTGCTCGATCAGGATCTCGTGCACCAGCGCCGCGCGGTCCTCGCGCGACTTCGCCCGGATCTCCACCGGTCTGCGGTACACCACGATCTGGCTCTTGCGCCCCTGCTGACCCGGCGACACCCGGCCCAGCGGCACCCCGCCGTCGGAGTCGGCGCCGTCCGGCTCGTGCAGCGGCACCTCCTGGACGGCGAACTCCACCTCGATCAATTGCGGCCAGCGCCGCTCAAGACGCTCCACCGACTCGCGCACATAGTCGTCGAACAACTCGGAGCGGGTGAGCGAGATCGGTACCTGCGGCGGCGCCAGCGGGCCGCGGAGACCCCTGCCGTGCCGGTCACGGTGCCGGGGGCGGCGTGAGGGACCCGTCGATGACTGCGGTGCGGAGCTGTCCATATCACTGCCGAGAGTAGTCCTTGGATGCCAGGAAGTGGACCACCCCCGCACCTGTTCGCCCGGGGCGAGCGGAGCGCCGGGGCGGCGCGCGGACCGCGACACGGCACACCTTCCGGACAGGCGGTCTTCGCTCCCCGGCAAGGAGTGCGGTACCGTCCACCCTCGTGAGCTCTGTACGTCGTTGTTCGCGGACCGCGTGCGGCCGTCCGGCCGTCGCGACGCTGACGTACGTCTACGCGGACTCCACCGCCGTCCTCGGCCCGCTCGCGACCTACGCCGAGCCGCACTGCTACGACCTGTGCGCCGGGCACGCCGAGCGCCTCACCGCCCCGCGCGGCTGGGACGTGGTCAGGCTCGCCGCCGAGGCCGGTCCGCTGCGCCGCAGCAGCGACGATCTCGAGGCGCTCGCCAACGCCGTCCGCGAGGCCGCCCGCCCGCAGACCCCGCGTCAGGGCCGCGCCCCCGAGGGCGAGTCCACCGAGGCCGGCCGCCGCGGCCACCTCCGGGTGCTCCGCTCGCCCGACAACTGAACCGCGGACCGCCCCCGCCCCGGCACGAACCGTTCCGCCCGCCCGGGTACGCTGCCCCCCTACCGGGTACCGGCCGCCGCCGCGCCCGGACCTACCGTGACCAGGGGCGACCGGTCCGCCGGCCAACGCGCCGGCGCGTTCGCCGATCAGACACAGAACCAGGGTGGAGCCGCAGTGCGCGACCTCAAGCAGCTCGTGAAGGCGTACGACGTACGGGGCGTCGTCCCGGACCAGTGGGACGAGAACCTCTCCCGGGCCTTCGGCGCCGCGTTCGTGCAGGTCACCGGCGCGTCCGCGATCGTGGTCGGCCACGACATGCGCCCCTCCTCCCCGTCGCTCAGCCGGGCCTTCGCCGAGGGCGCGTCCGGCTACGGCGCCGACGTGGTGCTGATCGGCCTCTGCTCCACCGACCAGCTGTACTACGCCAGCGGTTCGCTCGACCTGCCCGGCGCGATGTTCACCGCCAGCCACAACCCGGCCGAGTACAACGGCATCAAGCTCTGCCGGGCCGGCGCCGCCCCGGTCGGCCAGGACACCGGACTCTCCGAGATCCGCGAGCTGGTCGAGTCCTGGACCGCCGCCGACGGCACCGTCACCGTCCCCGCCCGCGACGTGGCGCCCGGCGCCCTCAGCGAGCAGGACACCCTGCGCGGCTACGCCGACCACCTGCTCGGCCTGGTCGACCTCACCGCGATCCGCCCGCTCAAGGTCGCCGTCGACGCCGGCAACGGCATGGGCGGCCACACCGTGCCGACCGTGTTCGACGGCCTGCCGATCGAGCTCGTCCCGATGTACTTCGAGCTGGACGGCACCTTCCCCAACCACGAGGCCAACCCGCTCGACCCGAAGAACCTGGTCGACCTCCAGGCCAAGGTCCGCGAGGTCGGCGCCGACCTCGGCCTCGCCTTCGACGGCGACGCCGACCGCTGCTTCGTCGTCGACGAGCGCGGCGAGCCGGTCTCCCCCTCGGCCATCACCGCGCTGGTCGCCGCCCGCGAGATCGCCCGCGCCCGGGCCGCCGGCGAGGCCGAGCCGACGATCATCCACAACCTGATCACCTCCTGGACCGTCCCCGAGGTGGTCCGCGAGCTCGGCGGCAAGCCCGTCCGCACCCGGGTCGGCCACTCCTTCATCAAGCAGGAGATGGCCGTCACCGACGCCGTCTTCGGCGGCGAGCACTCCGCCCACTACTACTTCCGCGACTTCTGGCGCGCCGACACCGGCATGCTCGCCGCGCTGCACGTGCTGGCCGCCCTCGGCGGGCAGCCGGGCACCCTCTCCGCGCTGACCGCCGAGTACGACCGCTACGCCGCCTCGGGCGAGATCAACAGCACCGTCGCCGACCAGGCCGCCCGGACCGCCGCCGTCCGCGCCGCCTACGCCGTCGAGGGCACCGAGGTCGACGAGCTGGACGGCCTCACCGTGGCCGGCCCGGACTGGTGGTTCAACCTGCGCGCCTCCAACACCGAGCCGCTGCTGCGCCTCAACGTCGAGGCCAAGGACCCGGCCAGGATGGCCGAACTGCGCGACGGCGTGCTCGCGATCGTCCGCGCCTGACGTACGGCCCCGGTGCCCCGGCCGGTAGGGTTTCCTCTCGGCCGGGGCACCGCTGTGCCGACGGCCGAGAACCCGTACCGAGACCGGAGACCGAACCCATGAAGCTCGAATCCTTCCTGCTGGAGATCCTGGTCTGCCCGCAGTGCCGGTCCGCGCTCACCGAGGGCGGCACCGAGGAGCAGCCCGAGCTGCTCTGCGCCGGCGAGACCTGCGGCCTGGCCTACCCGGTGCGCGACGGCATTCCGGTCCTGCTGGTGGACGAGGCCCGCCGCATGCTCGACGACACCCTGCTCGACGACCCGGCCGCCCTCCGGCGCGCCGACCACGACCGCGCCCTGCTCGCCCTGGCCGGCTCCGGCGCCCGGGTCCGCACCGCGCTGCGGCTCGCCGAGGCGGCCGGCCTGGACCGGCTGCGGCCCGACGGCCGGCCGCGCGCCGTCCTGGTCGCCGGGCACGGCAGCGCGCTGACCGCCGCCGAGATGCTCGCCGCGCTGGCCGGTACCGCGAGCCTGGTCGCCCCGCTGCCGCCGACCGACGCCGCGCCGGTCCCGCGCATCGACCGTGCCACCGCCCCGGCCGTCTTCACGGCCGGCCTGGCCTGGCAGCTCCCCGGCTGGGCGGGCCCGCTCGACCTGCTGGTGATCAGCTCCGCCGCCGGCGACGAACGCGGCCTGGTCGCCCTCGCCGAGCAGGCCTACGCGCGCGGCTGCGCGATCGTGGTCACCGCCCCCGAGAGCAGTCCGCTCGCCGAGGCCGCGTTGCAGGTCCGGGCGCTGCCACTGCCGTTCGTGCCCTCCGCCGACACCTCCGACGCACCCGCCGACGACGACCGCGAACGCGGCCGGGCCACCGAGCCCGACCTGCCCGCCGAGGACCCGGCCGCGCTCTGGGCCCACCTCGCCCCGCTGCTCGCGCTCACCCAGAAGCTGGGCGTCACCCCGCTGCCCTACGACGCGCTCGCGGTGACCGCCGACCTGCTGGACGCCACCGCCGTCCGCTGCCGGCCGGACGCCGCCGCGTACACCAACCCGGCGAAGAGCCTGGCCGCCCGGCTGGCCGGGACCGTCCCGCTGCTCTGGGCGGAGGGCCCGGTGGCCGGCGCCGCGGCCGGGCGGTTCGCCGCCCAGCTCGCCGAGCGGGCCGGCCGCCCGGCCCTGGCGGGCCTGCTGCCGCAGGCGCTGACCGCGCACCGCGGCATGTTCACCGGCCAGCTCGGCGCCGGCGCAGACCCGGACGACTTCTTCCGCGACCGGGTCGAGGAGCCGGACCCGCTGCACCTCCAGGTCCTGCTGCTGCGGCAGACCGCCGAGGAGACGTCCGGCGGTCCGGGGCAGGCCGGTCCGGGCTCCGCCGGCCAGGGTTTCGGTGGAGCGCCGGAGGAGGAGGACGGCGGCCCGGCCGAGGTCCCGGCCGACGACGCGCGTCCGCGCAGCTTCGGCGTCACCCGGGCGCACCGGCTCGCGGCCGCCCACGACGTCCGGCTGACCGAGTACGCCGGCCGCCGCCCCGAGCCGCTGCACGCGCTGGTCGAGCTGGTCGCGCTCACCGACTTTGCCGCCGTCTACCTGGGGCTCGCCGCACAGTCCTGAGCCGGCGGCGGGTCGGCCCGGTACCGTATGCGCTCGACGACGACCGGGCCACCGGACGACCGGTCACGGGCCGTGCGGACGGCCCCCGACGGAGGGACCTTCCGAGCAATGAGCACCGAAGGCGGTACCAAGGCGCTGATCGCGGCGCTGGCCGCGAATCTGGGCATCGCGGTGAGCAAGTTCGTCGCGTTCGCCTTCTCCGGCTCCTCCTCGATGCTCGCCGAGGGCGTCCACTCGGTGGCCGACTCCGGCAACCAGGTGCTGCTGCTCATCGGCGGCAAGCGGGCGCAGCGCGAGGCCACCCCCCAGCACCCGTTCGGCTACGGGCGCGAGCGGTACATCTACGCGTTCCTGGTGTCGATCGTGCTGTTCAGCGTCGGCGGCATGTTCGCCGTCTACGAGGGCTACGAGAAGATCGCCCATCCGCACGAGCTGGACAACTGGTACTGGCCGGTGGGTGTGCTGGTCCTCGCCATCGCGCTGGAGGGCTGGTCCTTCCTCACCGCGTTCCGCGAGGCCGTCAAGGACAAGGGGACGCACGGCTGGCCGGCCTACATCCGCCGGGCCAAGGCGCCCGAGCTGCCGGTCGTGCTGCTGGAGGACACCGGCGCGCTGATCGGCCTGGTGCTGGCGCTGTTCGGCGTCGGGCTGACCGCGATCACCGGGGACGGGGTCTGGGACGGCATCGGCACGCTGTGCATCGGCGTGCTGCTGATCGTCATCGCCTTCGTGCTGGCCGTCGAGACCAGGTCGCTGCTGCTCGGCGAGTCGGCCCACCCCGAGGTGGTGGCCCGGATCCGGGACGCGCTGGTCGACCACGACTCGGTGGACCGGGTGATCCACATGCGGACCCTGCACCTCGGTCCGGAGGAACTGCTGGTCGCCGCCAAGATCGCCGTCCCGGCCGACTCGACGGCCCCCGAGGTCGCCGCGGCGATCGACGCCGCCGAGGTCCGGATCCGGCGGGCGGTGCCGATCGCCAGGGTCATCTACCTGGAGCCGGACATCTACAGCGCGGAGAAGGAGGCGGCGGGTGACGACCCGTACGCCACGCCCGGCGGACCCGTTCCCGGCGGGGCGCACTGAGCCCGCGCGGGCCCCGGCCCGGAGGCCGAAAAACGGCCGTACCGGGCCGTTCCGCGGGGCCGTCGGTGTAGATTCGTCCCCAGAGCCAGAACGTCGCTGCTGATGGCGGTCGATCGGTGACCCGCCCCCCACGGGGGCGTGCCGGTCGAGGGAGAGAGGTCCTCCGACGGTTTGTGCCGAGCAACAGGACAGCCGTACCGCGCCGAACCCGGCCGCGGGCCGGACGCCCTGGCGTCGCCGCACACCGTTGCGGCCCGCCGTGTTGTGACGCACCCCAGGACCTTGGCCCCGCCCCACCCCCTCAGCGAGGAGCAGACGCATGTCGACCGACATCACCGGTGACTTCAAGGTCGCCGATCTTTCCCTGGCCCCGTTCGGCCGCAAGGAGATCCAGCTCGCCGAGCACGAGATGCCCGGCCTGATGACGATCCGCGCCGAGTACGCCGCGTCGCAGCCGCTGGCCGGCGCCCGGATCACCGGCTCGCTGCACATGACCGTGCAGACCGCCGTCCTCATCGAGACCCTCACCGCCCTCGGTGCCGAGGTCCGCTGGTGCTCCTGCAACATCTTCTCCACCCAGGACCACGCCGCCGCGGCCATCGCCGTCGGCCCGAACGGTACCCCGGAGAACCCGCAGGGCGTTCCGGTCTTCGCCTGGAAGGGCGAGACCCTGGACGAGTACTGGTGGTGCACGGAGAAGGCGCTGACCTGGCCGAACGGCCAGACCCCGAACATGATCCTGGACGACGGCGGCGACGCCACCCTGCTGATCCACAAGGGTGTCGAGTTCGAGAAGGCCGGTGCCGCGCCGGACCCGTCCACCGCGGACAACGACGAGTTCCGGATCATCCTGGAGCTGCTGAACCGCACCCTGGTCGAGACCCCGAACAAGTGGACCGAGGTCGCCGCCACCATCAAGGGCGTGACGGAGGAGACCACCACCGGTGTCCACCGCCTGTACGAGATGCACCGTGACGGCAAGCTGCTGTTCCCGGCGATCAACGTCAACGACTCGGTCACCAAGTCGAAGTTCGACAACAAGTACGGCTGCCGCCACTCGCTGATCGACGGCATCAACCGTGCCACCGACGTCCTGATCGGCGGCAAGGTCGCCGTCGTCGCCGGCTACGGCGACGTGGGCAAGGGCTGCGCCGAGTCGCTGCGCGGCCAGGGCGCCCGGGTCATCGTCACCGAGATCGACCCGATCTGCGCGCTGCAGGCGGCGATGGACGGCTACCAGGTCGCGACCCTGGAGGATGTCGTCGAGACGGCCGACATCTTCATCACGACGACCGGCAACAAGGACATCATCATGGCCTCGCACATGGCCCGGATGAAGCACCAGGCCATCGTCGGCAACATCGGCCACTTCGACAACGAGATCGACATGGCCGGCCTCGCCCAGCTGCCGGGCGTCGTCAAGACCGAGGTCAAGCCGCAGGTCCACGAGTGGCGCAAGGCCGATGGCAAGACCATCATCATCCTCTCCGAGGGCCGTCTGCTGAACCTGGGCAACGCGACCGGCCACCCGTCGTTCGTGATGTCCAACTCCTTCGCCAACCAGACGATCGCCCAGATCGAGCTGTTCACGAAGACCGAGCAGTACCCGATCGGCGTCTACGTGCTGCCGAAGCACCTGGACGAGAAGGTCGCCCGTCTGCACCTGGACGCGCTGGGCGTGAAGCTGACCACGCTGACCAAGGACCAGGCCGACTACATCGGCGTCCCGGTCGAGGGCCCGTACAAGGCGGACCAGTACCGCTACTGATGCGGTGACGCAACAAGCAAGCACGGTGGCCGACGCCCCCTCCCCTGTGGAGGGCGTCGGCCGCCGCTGTTCCGGGCCGTCGTCGTCCCGGCTGTGTCAGGGCGTGACCGCGGTGGTCCAGTCGGAGCGGTCGGTGCCGAGCGGGACAAGGCGGTTCAGCCAGCCGGCCAGGCCACCGGTCGAGGCGAACGGGGCTTCGCCCTGGGAGCTGCCCGCACACACCCGCAGGCCCCGGGCGGTGATGCAGGACCGGGCACTCGTCGGGTCGTCGGACGGGTCGACCGGGTCTCCGGTCTGGGGCAGGGGCTTGAGCCCCGAGGCGGTGGGTTCGACATCGGGCCGGATGTCCAACCCGATGTAGTTGTCCCCGGACTGGTAGTTGAGGCCCGCGTACCAGGGGTAGCCGTCGGCGGCCGTGCCGATCTGGAGACTGGCCCCGGCGTTGGTGAAACCGGTGGGGACGTCCCGCACCTTGAAGGGCAGCCGCACTGCCTGCCGGCCGGGCGTGACCTTCGCGGCGATGCTCGGAATGATGTCGGTGACGCCGTCCTCAGCACGCATGTAGGTCGCCTGAAGTTCGAGCCAGCCACCGTCGGCCGTCTGCCAGCGGAACCGGTAGTCGTGGCCGGTGCCCGCCGGGTCGTGCGGCCCGCGGCCCAGCCAGTACGCCGGTCGGCCGTTCACCGGCCGGGCGTCCACCCGGTACTGCTGCTGGCCGAGGATGTCACTCCCCACGGTCGCTCCCTCGCCGGGCGGGAGCATTGAGAGGAACACCGCCTGACGATTCATCGGCAGCGCGTTCGGGCCGGTCTGCAGGGGGCCGTAGGCCTTTCCGCTGAACAGGGTGGGCGCACCGCTGAAGCCGATCGAGTAGCTCACCCCGTCGAAGCCCTCGGGCAGCCAGCCGAAGGTCGCCCCGACGGTGAGCGGGTCGTGGCCGGTGTCCGGCCCGAGGATCGGAAGCACGGGGTTCGACGGGGTCGCGGTGGCCTTCAGGGGGGCGGCGGTCCGGTCGGGCAGGGTGGTGGCGAGGACCGAGGCCCCCAGCGCCACCGCCATCACCGTCGTCGTCACGCCGAGCCGGCGTCGGCGCAGCCGGGACCGGCCCTGACGGACCGCCCAGGCGGTGTCCATCCGGCCGGCCGGGGCCGGGGCGTCGGCCAGGGCCATGAGGCCGGCGGTCAGCTCGGCACCGAGGCGGTCCTCGGTGAAGTCGGTGCGGTTGTTCATTTCACTGCCCTTCCACCGGCACGGCCGGTCGGAGGTCTCGGAAGTGCGGAGGGTCCGTGCGGTCCTGCTGCTCCCGCCGGTCCTGGCGGTCGAGGGACCGGCGCAGCGCGTCGAGCCCCCTGGAGGTCTGGCTCTTCACATTGCCGGTGGAGCACCCCAGCGCCGCCGCGGTCTGCTCCACCGTCAGGTCGCAGTAGTGCCGCAGCACCACGGTGGCCCGCTGCCGGGGCGGCAGGGCGGCCAGCGCGCGCCGGAGGTCGACCGCCAGGTCCAGGTCGGTGCCGGCGGCGGCCGGCTCGGGCACCGCCCCGGTACGGCGGCGGGCGGCCCAGCGCCCCCAGGGGGAGCGCTGCTCGGCGAGGAAGGTGTTCACCAGGACGGTCCGGGCGTACCCGTCCAGGTTCTCCAGCCGGGACAGCCGCGACCAGCGCACGTACAGCTTGGTGACCGACTCCTGGACCAGGTCGTCCGCCCGGTGCCAGTCACCGCAGAGCAGGTAGGCCACCTTGCGGAGCCACGGCGCCCGGGCCGCGACGAACTCCGTGTACTCGGCGTCGCGGGTCTGCTTCGCCATCGATGAACGCTCCCTTCCGCGGCGCCGCGGTCGCGGCGCACACCTCCCTAATGCGGGGCACCCGGCAGAGGTTGCACGTCCGTTCGAGCCGGGTCGGCGGCCGGGCCGGGGCCGGACGTAGGCTTTCGGGCATGCCCAACGGCCGGTACTCGCTCCACGACGTCCACGACCATGTCCTGCTCGGTGAGGAGCGCTTCAGCTGCGCGCCCGGCCCGGCCGGCTGGCGGTACGTCTCCAAGACCTACGCGCCGGACGGCCAGGTGCTCGGCACCGTGGACCTCACCCTGGACTCGCGCTCCCGCCCGCTGCGGATGGAACTCCGGGCCGGCGGCTGGCAGGTCAGGGGCGGTGCCGTCGACGGGGTCGCCTGGGTGCGGGCCGATGCCGCGGATCCGGCGGGGGAGCAGGCGGTGGAGGGGCACGACCGGGCGCACGGCTTCGCCGGACGCTCGCCCGCGTTCCTGGTCGCCGCCGCGCGGCTGCTCCGGCTGCGGGAGGGGGCGAGCGCGCGGGTCCGGCTGGTGGCTTTCACCGATCCGGTGCTGGCGCCGCGCACCTTCGACCAGGGGTGGTTGCTGGAGGGGGTCGACACCCACGACACGGACTCGGGGCCGCTGCTCGTCGAGCGCTACCAGGTGGCGGACCTGGAGACCGGGGAGCAGCAGGTGGTGCACCTCGCCGGGGACGTGGTGCTGGCCGCCGGGGGCGTCGAGCTGGAGGAGCTGGAGTCGCCGCCGAACGCGTGGCCGGCCGGGTTCGGGTACGGGGAGGGCCTCGGGGACTGAGCCGCGCCGGGGGCGGTTCGGGCGCGGGCGGCTCAGGCGGGCGGGGCGAAGCCGGTGCCGGGGGCCGGGGGGCTCGGCGGCGCGGGGTGCTGCTGCCCGAGCTCCGTCGGCTGCGGGGCGTGCTGCTGGGGGGCGTACTGCTGACTCCGGGCCTGGGACTGGGCCTGGGCCTGCTGCTGGAACGCGTGCCCCTGCGCCCTGGTCCACTCGCGCCGCTGCCGCTCGGTCAGGACCGCGCCCAGGTACGCCGCCGGGTGCACCCCGTACGGCACCGGGTGGCCGGTGCGGGCGGCCAGGTCGTCCGCGAGCCGGGCGGACATCCGATGGGCGACCACCTGGTCCAGCTCGCCGATCCGCCCGAGGAACTGCCGGACGGCCAGCCACAGCGGCTCCGGCACGGCGGAGAGGTCCAGCGCGACCAGCTCGCCGCCGATCGCCTGCAGCAGCTGCGGGTTCACCGGCGGCAGCGCGGCGGCCGCACCGCCACCGCCGGGCACCCGCTCACGTACCACCAGCGTCCCCGCGAAGACGTCACCCAGCCGCTTCCCCTCGGACGACACCACCGAGCAGATCACCGCCGGCACGCCGAACAGCACGATGATCTCCAGGAAGCCGACCAGACCGCGCACCAGCGAGTGCCGGAACCGCACCGGGCCACCGTCGCTGCGCACCACCCGGAGCCCCAGCGCGGCCTTGCCCAGGGAACGCCCCCGGCTGAGGGTCTCGATCATGATCGGCAGCGCCACCAGGAAGAGGACGGTCAGCCCGATCGTCACGGCGGCGACCGCGGCGCTGTCCAGGTCCGGTGCGAGCAGGCTCAGCACCAGGGTCGTCACCACGAGGCCGATGACCTGCACGGCGAGGTCCAGCGTGATGGCCAGGCCCCGGCTCGGAAGCTTCGCCGTGCGCAGGCCGAGGACGACCGCCTCGCCCGTCACCAGGTCGCTCAAGACACCCGTCCGTTCCCGTCGGTGGTACGGGGCCCGTGGGAGGGGAATCCGGCGGACCGCCCCCACGATCCCGTGATCTGCTGCCCGTCAACATACGGGGCCGCGGAGCCGACCGGGAAGGGAGGTCCCGGCCGCCGTGGTGCCGTTCCCCCCTGGCATGCTGGGCCCACCTGTCCGCACCCGCCCGATCGCGCGTCCCGCGCCGACCCTGGAGCCGCCGCATGGACCTGGACGTCTTCGTCGCCACCCACCAGGGGGAGTGGGCCCGGCTGGACGCCCTCACCAGGAAGCGGCGTCCGACCGGCGAGGAGGCGGACGAACTCGTCGCCCTCTACCAGCGGGTCACCGGCCATCTGGCCAAGGTCCAGGCCGCCGCGCCCGACCCGACCCTCGAGGGCCGGCTCACCAGTCTGGTCTCGCGGGCCCGTGACTCGGTCACCGGCAGCCGGACGAGCGGCTGGCGGGACGTCGCCCGCTACTACACGGTCAGCTTCCCCGCCGCGCTCTACCGGGCGCGCCACTGGTGGATCCCGGTCGCGGTGCTCTCGCTGGTCGCCACCGCGCTCGTCGCCTGGTGGGTGGCCGGCCACCCCGAGGTCCGCAACAGCCTCGGCGCGCCGGACGCGCTGCGGGAGATGACCAGGCCCGGCGGCGCCTACGAGGCCTACTACTCCGACCGTCCGGCGAGTTCCTTCGCCGCCCAGGTCTGGACGAACAATGCGTGGATCGCCGTGCAGTGCCTCCTCTACGGCGTCGTGCTCGGCCTCCCGGTGCTGTGGGTGCTGTGGAGCAACGTCCTCAACCTCGGACTCGGCGTCGGGCTGATGGCCTCCGCCGGCCGCCTCGACATCTTCCTCGGCCTGCTCATCCCGCACGGCCTGCTGGAGCTGACCGCCGTCTTCGTCGCCGGCGGCCTGGGACTGCGGCTGGGCTGGACGATCGTCGACCCGGGCCCGCGCAGCCGGGCGACCGCGCTCGCCGAACAGGGCCGCTCGATCGTCGGCATGGGAATCGGCCTGGCGACGGTGCTGGCGGTGTCCGGCGTACTGGAGGCCTTTGTGACGCCGTCCGGCCTGCCGACCTGGGCCCGGATCACCATCGGCGCGCTCGCCGAGATCGCATTCCTGTTCTATGCCCTGGTGTTGGGGCGAAAGGCCGCCGCGACCGGCGAGACCGGAGACCTCGACGCAGCCGACCGGGCGGACCTCCAGCCTGTCGCGGCCTGAGTCGATGTGATCACCAGGCCCCTGACCTGGTACTCTTCTCGCACCCCAGAAAAACCATTGACGTGGTCGGGCTGGGCTAGTAGGTTTGAACGGTTGGGACGGACTGGACAACAGTCGGGCTCAGGCGTTAATGTCTACGACATCGCCGAGTCGAGGTGAGTGTGCTTCTCGAATGCACGCCCTCTCCGACAAGGTAAATCCCGGAACTGAGCACACCGAAAGCTTTGATAAGCTTCGGAGCGAAGTCGAAGGAAATCCCCCCAGCGGGAATTCGGAGAAACGAAAGCCGGTCAAACCGGCCGCGAGGATCTGATAAGCTGGGAACACGAAAGAAC
>NZ_JZWY01000417.1:0-4490 GCF_000966955.1 Streptomyces sp. NRRL S-495 | reverse complement strand
GCGACCGCGACGGTGGCCGCGTACGTCGGGCTCGGCGGCCTCGGCCGGTACGTCGTCGACGGGCTGGCCACCCGGGACTACGCGGCGACGGTCGGCGGCGCACTGCTGGTCGTCCTGCTGGCCGTCGCGGCCCAGGCGTTCTTCGCCCTGCTGGCCCGGTACGCGCTCCCGCCCGGGTTGCGGGCGCAGCAGCGGGCCGCGGACCGCCGGTCGTCGTGACCGCGCGGGCCGGCGTCCCGGCCACCGTGCTTCCGGCCCCCGCCCCGGCCCCCACCGCCCTCCCCTCACTTCACTTCACTCCGCTTCCGTTCCCGCTCCCGGCTTGCCCTTCCCGAGTTGACCACCCCGAGAGGACACCTGTCACCATGTCGACATTCATCCCGCTGAACGGCTCCACCGCCCCGAAGCCGGCCGGAGCGGGTCCGGTGCGCCGGACCGCCGCCGTGGCGGCCCTGGCCGCGCTCGCCCTCGCCGCGACCGCCTGCTCCTCCTCCGGCGGCGACCCGCTGGGCGGCGGCGCATCGACCTCGGCGGCCGGCGGCGCCGGCACCTCCGCGGCCCCCGCCCCCGGTGGGACGGTCGTGGTCGGTTCCGCGAACTTCCCCGAGAACGTGCTGCTCGGCTCGATCTACGCCCAGGCGCTCCGGGCCAAGGGCGTGAAGGTCGAGGAGAAGTTCAACATCGGCAGCCGCGAGGTGCTCTACGGGCAGCTGCAGAGCGGCAGCCTCTCCGTCCTGCCCGAGTACAACGGCGCACTGCTCGCCTACCTGGGCGGCAAGTCGGCCGACCCGACCGCGGCGGCGGTCAATGCCGAGCTGACGAAGACGCTGCCCGCCTCGCTCGGGATCCTGGAGTCCTCCCCCGCCGAGGACAAGGACACCCTGAGCATCAGCCAGGAGAGCGCCGACAAGCTCGGGCTCAAGACCATCGCGGACCTGGCCGCCAAGGCGGGCGAGTTCACCATCGGCGGCCCGCCGGAGTTCAAGTCGCGGCAGGAGCAGCCGCTGAAGGACGTCTACGGCCTGACGTTCAAGGAGTGGAAGTCGACCGGCGAGACCACGGCCAACGCCGTCAAGGACGGCTCGATCCAGGTCGGCAACGTCTTCTCCACCGATCCGAAGATCACCCAGCTGAAGCTCGTCCCGCTCGCCGACCCGAAGAACCTGTTCGGCGCCCAGAACGTCACCCCGCTGGTCAACAAGGCCAAGGTGGACGCGACGACGACCGGTGCGCTCAACGCGGTGTCGGCCAAGCTGGACACGGCGGGGCTGCTGGCGCTGATGAAGAAGGTCGCGGTGGACAAGGAGGACCCGTCGGCGGTGGCCAAGGACTGGCTGAAGAGCAGCGGACTGTCCTGACCTCCGGGTCGGAGGGAAGCCGCCGCGGGGCGGGACCGGTCGGGAGGATGGTCCCGCCCCGCGGCGGCTTCCGCCTTCCGGCTCCGGCTCCGGCTCCGGCGCCGGCTCCGGGGCCGGGGCCGGCTACGGAGAGGGCGGGGCGTCGATCCCGGGTTCGGCAGATCTTCCCTTGAACGGCGCGAACATGACAGTGTGACGGCATGCGCACTCGCCTTCTCGCCGCCACCCTCACGGCATTCGCCGCGGTGAGCCTCGCCGCGTGCTCCAGCTCCGGCTCGGGCTCCGGCACCACCGCGGCCGGCACCACGGCCCCCGGCTCCCCCGGCGTTTCGGCCACCGCGACCGAATCCGGGCCCGCCCCGGGAGCCACCGACACGCCCGGCACGGGAGCCGCCGGCACGGCCGGCAGCACCGCGGGGTCCACCCCCGGCGGGACGGCCGGCAGCTCGGCCGGAACCACCGCTGGAACGACCGCCGGGGCGAGCACCGGAACGACCGCCGGGGCGACCGGGTCCGCGACCGCGAACCCGCCCGCCCCGGCAGCCACCGGTCCCGCACCGGCCACCGGCGCACCCGCCGACTCCCCGGCCCCGGCCGACCCCAACAAGCCGCCGGCCGAGCCCCCGGCCGCGCCGAAGCCGGCACCGCCCGCCGACGCGGGACTGCCGACAAAGCCCGCCGCCGATGTCACGGCGCAGCTGGTGGCCGCCCTGGACGCGATCGATCCGGCGATCGTCGGCGGAAAGCCCGAGCAGGCCGTCGACCGGGCCCGCAACCAGTGCCAGGCGATGTACCAGTTCCCGAAGGACCGGGCCAAGTTGATCGAGCTGGCCGACCAGCGCTTCACGGATCCCGCCCATCCCCAGGGTTTCGGGGCCGAGAAGGCGGAAAAAATCCTCGACGCGCTGCGCACCGTTCTCTGCCCGTCGGTCTGAGCCAGGCCCGACAGGTCCCGATCGGCCCGGTGTCCTGAGCGCCGGGCCCGCCGTGGCCGCGCGCGACGACCACCCGCGCGGCCACGGCACACACCTGCCGCCGGCTCAGACGGCACTCCAGGCGGTGTCCTTGTCGTCGGACGAGATGAAGTCCATGGTTCCTCCTCTCCAGGGGTGGGCGGGCGTACGGACATGAGCGTCTGCGCGGGAAGGCCGGCGGAGCGGCGCACCCGCGGACGGACGCGTACAGGTGGAACGAACAACGGGGCGACGGACGCACCGCGCGCGCCGACCGGTGCCCCGACGGACCGGAACCCGGCCCGACCGGGGCGGTCGTGACGGCGAGCGGTCGTCACGGCGAGCGGTCATCACAACGCGAGGGCGTCACAATGCGAGGGCGTCACGGCGCAAAAGGTGTTCGGGCCCGCCGACGGACCGGAGGACGGACCGGCGGCGGACGAGCGGCGAGGCGAACGGACACGGTCCGGCCGTCGGCCACCGGAGGCGGCGGACGGGGACCCGGGAGCCGGGGGCTCACCCGTGCGGGCGGCAGCCGCCCTCTCTGTCGAGCTTCCAGTCGAGGTCTCGCATGACTCCGATGATGTCGGAGCGCCCGCGCCGGTCACAACCGGATTGTTCGACGGTTGACCTTTCCTCGGCCAACCTCACCCCTTCGCCGACGAACTGTTAGGACTCTTGACAGACGAGTGGTCTAGTCCAACCATAGGCATGTCGATCCGACCGGGATGCACTGTGGGGGTGTGACCACCGGCGGCTGAGGCGCTGCCCTGCTCCGCTCCGCCCCCAGGCCCCGTCACGGCCCATGCGCGCGTCCGCGCACGCCGTCCGCCGTGCCCTGCGTCCTTGGGGTTTGCACACCCCCGAGCACCGCCCGCCGTACGGCCGAAAAGCTCCTCTCCCGGCCCGGCACGTCCACCCCGCGCGTCCGTCCCGGACGCCGCGGCACAGTCCCGCACGCTTCACCAACGTCCTGCCCCACCACGTCTGTTGGAGAACCCATGCGTCTACCCAGAACACTCAAGGCCGCCCTGACGGCCTGTGTCACGCTCGTCGCGTCCGCCGGCCTGGTCGCCGGTGCGACGTCGGCGGGCGCGGCGCCGACCGGCCCGGCCACCGCCGAGGTCACGGCGGCGGCGACCCCGCTCCCCACCCGGGTGTTCGCCCCCTACTTCGAGGCCTGGACCGGCGAGAGCCCGGCCACGCTGGCCGCGCAGTCCGGCGCCAAGTACCTGACGATGGCGTTCCTGCAGACCGCCACCAAGGGCTCCTGCACGCCGTACTGGAACGGCGACACCTCGCTGCCCGTCGCGCAGTCCTCGTTCGGCGCCGACTTCGCCAGGATCCGTGCCAACGGCGGCGACGTCATCCCGTCGTTCGGCGGCTACACCGCCGACACCACCGGCACCGAACTGGCCGACAGCTGCACCGACGTCAACCAGATCGCCGCCGCGTACGAGAACCTCATCACCACGTACGAGATCAGCCGGATCGACCTCGACATCGAGGTCGACTCGCTGGACAACTCGGCCGGTGTCGACCGCCGCAACAAGGCGATCAAGCTGGTCCAGGACTGGGCCGCCGCCAACGGCCGGCAGATCCAGTTCTCCTACACGCTGCCGACCACCACCAGCGGACTCGCCGCCAGCGGACTCGCGGTGCTGAAGAACGCCGTCACCAACAACGCCAAGATCGACGTCGTCAACATGATGACGTTCGACTACTACGACAACGCCGCCCACGACATGGCGGCCGACACCCAGACCTCCGCCACCGGCCTGTACAACCAGCTGGCGAAGCTCTACCCGACCAAGACCCCGGCGCAGCTGTGGGGTTCGATCGGCATCACCGAGATGATCGGCGTCGACGACTTCGGCCCGGCGGAGACCTTCACCCTCGCCAACGCCACCACCGTCTACAACTGGGCGGTCTCGAAGGGCATCAACACGCTGTCCTTCTGGGCGCTGCAGCGCGACAACGGCAGCTGCGCCGGCGCCGCCGCCCGTGACGACTGCTCCGGAATCGCCCAGAACACCTGGGACTTCACCAAGATCTTCGCCCCGTTCACCAGCAACACCCAGCCGGTGAACGACTTCTCGGTCGGCGTGAACCCCAACTCGGGCACCGTCGTGGCCGGTTCCTCGGCGACCGCGACCATCAGCACCGCGGTGGTCTCCGG
>NZ_JZWY01000416.1:0-8163 GCF_000966955.1 Streptomyces sp. NRRL S-495 | reverse complement strand
GCGGCGCCCCGGCCGGCGTCACCGCCACCGTCAACCCCGGTAGCGTGACCGCCGGTTCCCCCGCGACCCTCACCGTCGCCACCACCGCCGGGGCCGCCCCCGGGACCTACCCGCTGACCGTCACCGGCACCGCCGCCTCCGGCAGCCACACCAGCACCTACACGCTGAAGGTGACGAGCACCCAGCCCGGCAACGACTTCTCGGTCGGCGTGAGCCCCGCCGCCGGTTCGGTGACCGCCGGCTCCTCGGCGACCGCGACCGTCGGCACGACCGTGGTCTCCGGTNCTCCGGTTCGGCGCAGAGCGTCAACCTCACCGTGAGCGGCGCCCCGGCCGGGGTCACCGCCACCGTCAACCCGGGCACCGTGACCGCCGGTTCCTCGGCGACGCTCACCGTCGCCACCACCGCCGCCACCACCCCGGGCACCTACCCGCTCACGGTGACCGGCACCGCCGCCTCCGGCAGCCACAGCAGCACCTACACGCTGACCGTCACCGGCGTCACGCCGCCCGGCGGTCTCGTGAACGGCGGCCTGGAGACCGGCAGCCTCGGCCCGTGGACCTGCCAGACCGGCGGCAGCGTGGTCGGCACCCCGGTCCACTCCGGCTCGTACGCGCTCCAGGCGGCGGCCAACGCGTCCCAGACCGGCCAGTGCTCGCAGACCGTCACCCTGGCGCCCAACAAGTCCTACACCCTGACCGGCTGGGTCCAGGGCAGCTACGCCTACGTCGGCGTGAGCGGCGGCGCCACCGGCTCCACCTGGACCAGCGCCTCCGGCTGGACCAAGCTCATCGTCCCGTTCACCACCGGCGCCTCCGGGACCGTCACCGTCTACCTGCACGGCTGGTACGGCCAGGGCAGCGTCTACGGCGACGACTTCTCGATCGCCTGACGGTCGTCGGACCGACCGCGCGGGCGGGAGGTGCTGAAGGCCGCATGACGGCGGCCTGCTGACCGCCACCGTCGGTCCTCGTCCACCGGCCGGCCCGCCCCACTCCCCCGCCGGGGTGCCACGACCAGCTGTCGTGGCACCCCGGCGGACTCCGTTCAGCGGCCTCCGGGGACCGGGACCGCCCGGGCCGGGGCCGGAACGGCTACGCCGCGGCCGGCTCCTTCGCATCGGCCGGGGCGGTCCGCGCGGGCCGCAGGAGCAGCAGGTAGGACGCCGCGGAGAGCAGCGCGCAGCTGAGCACGACGACCGCGAGCAGCACCGCCGACGGGCTGCCGCCCAGGCTGCTGAGCGGGGCGACCACGGCCCCGCAGAGGAAGGTGCCGGTGCCGAGGAGCGCGGAGGCGGAACCGGCGGACTGCGGGGCGACCAGGCTCAGCGCGCGGGCGGCCGAGTTCGGCAGGACCATGCCGAGGCTGGCCATCATCACGAACAGCGAGGCGCAGACCGCGACCAGCCCGAGGTCCCAGACGGCCGTGACCAGGACCAGGGACACCCCGGCGGCGATCATCACCGCGAGGCCCGTGCGCATCAGCGCCCCGGCGGTGAACCGGGGTGCGAGGACCCGCCCGTTGAGCTGGGTGGCGCCGACGATCGCCACCGAGTTGAGCCCGAACAGCAGGCTGTAGGTCTGCGGCGACACGTGGTACACGTGCTGGAGCACCACCGAGGAGCCGCTGATGTAGCCGAACAGCGCGCCGAAGGCGAACGTGCTGGTCAGCAGCAGCCCCAGGAACGGCATGTTGCGCAGGAGCCCGCCCATGGTGCGCAGGGTGCCGCTCAGGCCGCCGGCGCGCCGGGCGGAGGCCGGGAGGGTCTCGCGCAGGGCGGCGAAGGCCACCAGGGTGAGGAGGAGGCCGAGGGCGGCCAGTGCGCCGAAGGTGCCGCGCCAGGAGGTGAAGCGCAGCATCTGGGCGCCGAAGAGCGGCGCCAGGATCGGGGCCAGGCCGGATATCAGGGTGATCGAGGCGAGGAAGCGGATCATCGCGACGCCCTCGAAGCGGTCGCGGGCGACGGCCCGGCCGATGACCAGTCCGGCGGCGCCCGCGGCGCCCTGGACGAAGCGTGCCGCGATCAGCACGGTCAGGTCGGGCGCGATCACGCAGACGATGCTGGCGAGGGTGTAGACGACGAGTCCGGCGAGCAGGGGCGGCCGGCGCCCGAAGCGGTCGCTGAGCGGCCCGAAGATCAGCTGCCCGGCGGCCACACCGAACATCGAGAAGGTGAGGGTGAGCTGGACGGCGGCCGGTTCGGCGACGAGGTCGTCGGCGATCGCGGGCAGACCGGGCAGGTAGAGGTCGGTGGTGAGGGGTCCCAGGGCGACCAGGCCGCCGAGGACGACGATGGCGGCGCGGCCGGTCGCGCCGGTGGCGGCAGCGTCAGCGGCATCGACGGGAGTGGCGGGGGCGGTCGACGTGTCACCGGCAGAGCCGGCGGTCGGACCAGGCATGGGGCTCCTCTCGGAACGAGCACGGCGATCGTGCTCGCTCCGTCCTACCCCAGCGCCCCGGGCCACCGACAGCCGGGGCGGCCGCCCGGCCCATTTCGCTGCCGGGCGGGAGCCCCGGAGCGGGGGCCCCGGAGCGGAAGCGTCAGCGCCGGAGTGTCAGCGCGGGAGCCGCTCGGCGCGGAGGGCGGCCTGCACGGCGGCGCCGTCCTGCCACGCGTAGAGCTGGTTGCCGGTCAGGGTGACCTTGTAGTGACCGCAGGAGCCGGTGACCTTCGAGGTGATCCCCTCCGGGAACCAGCCCGCCTTGAGCGTGACCGGCGCCAGGTGGTTGCCCTTGGTGGTCGCGGTGGTCGTGCAGCCCGCGGGCAGCCGCCCCTCGGGGACGGTGGCGCGCAGCAGGCGGTCGTCGCCGGTGGTGGACATCAGGTAGCGGACCGAGGAGGCGTTGTCGGGCAGCCAGGTCGGCATCGAGCGGCGGTCGGCCTTGGCCTCGCTGCCGCTGGCGTAGGTGGCCTGCTCCTGGTGCCGGCCGTCGTACCACTCGGCGACCCTCGGCCCGACCGCCACGGTGGCGACGGCGGCGGCCATGCCCGTACCGACCACTCCGATGGCGATCTTGCCCGCGATGCCGTTCATGCCCGTGTGTCCTCTCCTGCGCCCTGCTGCTCAGCGTCCGCTCCCGGGCACCCCGTCGGGGCCGGGAGCGGCTCCCCGTTGTCTTCCATCCTGGTGGGCACCGGGGGCCCTGACGTCACCAGGAGGTCTTGATCCACCGCCGTCCTTGGGGGGTACGACCTCCACCTTGAGAGGTACACGGGGCCGACCGGTCTCGGGGTTCACCCCGGACGAGCCTGGCCCGGGACCGGTCGGCGCGCAGCCCGGCCGGGGCCGCCCGGGTGCCGCGACGGCGTGTCGCTCACCCGGTCGCCGGACGGTCCGCGGCGGGCGTGCCGCCGTTCCGGTGACCGGCCGGCGGTGGGTGTCAGGCTGCCGCCGCCGCGGGCACGGCGACCGGGAAGGGGCGGCCGTCCAGGGTCCAGTGCGGGTCGATCGGTCGGCCGAGGGCGGCGTAGACCTGGGCCGCGACGTCGGGGTGGCGGATCTCCCCGGTGGGCGGGGCGGCGGGGATGCCGGGTCCGGCGCAGGCCACCCAGGCGGTGCGCTCCTCGACGGTCCGCCCGCCGTGGCCGCCGACGTCCACGTGGCCGTGGTCGGTGACGACGATGACCGTCCAGGCCTCCTCGGCGTGGCCGGGCCGGGCGCGGACCGCGTCCAGGAGCCGGCCGAGCCGCTCGTCGGCGGCGCGCATCGAGGCCCGGTACTCCTCGCCGCAGCCGAGGAAGTGCGCGGTCTCGTCGACGGCGCCGAGGTAGACGAAGGAGGCTTCCGGGTCCGCGTCGCGCAGCACGTCCACGGCCTCCCGGGTGACCTCCTCGTCGACGGCCTCCCAGGCTTCCGGGGTGTCCTCGGCGGGGGCGACGTAACAGAGGCGGCCGGGCGCGCGGAACAGCGGTCCGCCGGACTCGCCGATCACCAGCGGGTCCCAGCCGGCCGCGACGAAGGTACGGCGCCGGTCGCCCCGGGCCAGCCGGGTGGTGAAGTCGGGGAAGACGTCGAGCCGGTTGCCGCCGAGGTGGTTGCCCCAGACGCCGTGCTTGGCGGGCTCCACACCGGTCACGATGGTGGCCCAGCACGGTCCGGACATGGTGGGCGTGGACTCCGCCACCGTCACGGGCGCCAGGAAGCCGGCCTCGGCGACCTCCGCGAGCCTCGGCATCGGGACCTGCTCCAGCAGGTCGTACCGGACGCCGTCGATCCCGACGACGAGGACCCGGGGGCGCGGCAGCGGCGGTACGGACATGAGGGGGCGGTTCCTTTCACGGTGCGGGTGCCGACCGCGCCCGCACCGTGGCGGGCGGCGGCGACCGGGCCATGTTTCACCGCCCGCCGAACCGCGAGGTTGCCTCCCGGACAACGCGGGATGTCCTGGCCGTGTCCGACCGGAGCCGGTCGACACAGCCCGACGCCGACCGACGCAGACCGACACAGGCCGGCCGACCGGTGACGGCCGGTGACGGCCGGTCGGTCGTCACCGGTGACTCGTCACGGTGGGCCGTCGGGCCGTTCATGGGCGCGGAACCAGGCACGAAGCCAGTCATGAACGGCCCGGACGGGTACCGGTTTTCGGGTGCGCCGGGCCCCGGCCGGCGGGTCAGTGGTAGGTGGGTCAGTGGTAGGCGGACTCGCCGGTGATCGCCTCGCCGAGGACGAGGGTGTGGATCTCGCTGGTGCCCTCGTAGGTGAGCACCGACTCCAGGTTGTTGGCGTGCCGCAGGACCGGGTACTCGGTGGTGATGCCGTTGGCGCCGAGCACGGTGCGGGCGCTGCGGGCGATCTCCAGCGCGGCCCGGACGTTGTTGAGCTTGCCGAAGCTGACGTGTGCCGGGCGGGCCGCGCCCTCGTCCTTGAGCCGGCCGATCCGCAGGGCGACCAGGTAGGCCTTCTCGACCTCCAGCATCATCTCGACCAGCTTCTGCTGGGTGAGCTGGAACCCGGCGATCGGGCGGCCGAACTGGACCCGGCTCTTCGCGTAGTCGAGGGCGGCGGTGTAGCAGTCGCGGGCGGCGCCGACGGTGCCCCAGAGGATGCCGTAGCGGGCCTCGTTGAGGGAGGACAGCGGTCCGCGCAGCCCGGTGACGCCGGGCAGGACGGCGTCGGCCGGCAGGACCACCTCGTCGAAGGCGAGCTCGCTGGTCACCGAGGCGCGCAGGGAGAGCTTGCCGTGCACGTCGGTGGCGGTGAAGCCGGGCATGCCGGGTTCGACCAGGAAGCCCCGGACGCCCTCCTCGGTCTGCGCCCAGACCACCGCGACGTCGGAGAGGGAGCCGTTGGTGATCCACATCTTGGAGCCGGAGAGCACCCAGTCCGCGCCCTCGCCGGCGCCCTTGCGGCGGGCGCGGGTGCGCATGTTGGCGGGGTCGGAGCCGAAGTCCGGTTCGGTGAGGGCGAAGCAGCCGATCAGTTCGCCGGCGGCGAGTCCGGGCAGCCAGCGCTGCTTCTGCTCCTCGGAGCCGAACGCGTGGATGGAGCGCATCGCCAGCGAGCCCTGGACCGAGACGAAGCTGCGCAGGCCCGAGTCGGCGGCCTCCAGTTCCATGCAGGCGACCCCGTAGGCGACGGCGGTCGAGCCGGCGCAGCCGAAGCCGTCGAGGTGCATGCCCAGCACGCCGAGGGCGCCGAGTTCGGGGGCGAGTTCGCGGGCGGGGAAGACCCCGCGCTCGAACCAGTCGCCGATGTGCGGGCGGATCCGGTCCTCGGTGAACTTCCGCACGGTGTCGCGGACGAGCCGCTCCTCGTCGGTGAGCAGGTCACCGACGGCGAGCAGGTCGGCGGGGTCGATCCTGGTCGGCTTCGCCATGGAAGCTCCTTGTAGTCTCGGCGGCGCGAACCGGTCGCGGCACGAACCGGTCGCGGCGTTGGGTACCGGCGAGTATTGCGCACCGGCCGCCTCCCGGGACCGTCGGAAACGAGGGAGTGAGCATGTACACAGTCCGGCCGGTGACGGCGGAGGAACTGCTCGGCGCGGCCGAGCGGCTGGGCGGGCTGCTGGCGGACACCGTCGACGGCGGCGCGTCCGTCGGCTTCCTCGCTCCGCTGCGCGGCGGCCGACTGGTGGCGGGCGCTGGCCCCGGACGTCGGGGCGGGGCGGCTGCTGCTCTGGGTCGCACACCCGGAGGCGGGTTCCGGCTCGGGTGCCGACGCGGACCGGCGGATCGCGGGGACGGTGCAGCTGCGGCCGGCGTCGACCGCCAACGGCCGGCACCGGGCGGAGGTGGCCAAGTTGATGGTCCACCGGGCGGACCGGGGCCACGGTCTGGCCGGCCGGCTGCTGGCGGCCCTGGAGGCGGCGGCCGTCGGGCGCGGGATCCGGACCCTGGTGCTCGACACCGAGACGGACAGCCCCGCCGAGCGCCTGTACGCGGCGGCGGGCTGGACCAGGGTCGGCGCGGTGCCGGACTTCGCGACCGACCCGGCGGGGGTTCCGCGCGCGACGACCGTCTACTACAAGGCGCTGCCGGTACCCGCCGCCGGTACCGCCCCGGTGTGCTGAGTCGTCGCGTCGCTACGATGACCGCTTTCGCGTACGGACGAGGCACAAGGGGTGGACCGTGGGACGTTGGGCCGTGGTGGTCGAGGAGACCGAGGGCGTCGGGGACGACCGGATCTGGGGCAGCAAGGTGCTCGCCGAGGTGGCGGGCACCCGGGAGGACGCCGTCGCCGAACTGCGGCGGCTCGTCCCGACCTACACCCCGCAGCACCCGTTCAACGCCCGGCGGCGCAGGCTGCTGCGGGACGGTGACAGCTATCTGCTGATCCTTCAGGGGAGCATGCGGGACTACCACTGCGTGTTCAAGGTGTGGGAGCTGCTGTGGGACAGCAAGCACCCCGAGGTGCAGCAGGAGCGGCTCGCGGCGGCCCAGGCCCGGGAGGCGGAGGCCGGCTGACGCCCGCGCCCCCGGCGGGGCTTCAGGCGACGCCGCACAGCCGGAGCACCGCCGTGGTCGCGGCGGCCGCGACCACCACGAGCGGGAACGGCGCGCGCCGCAGCGCGAGGACGCCCGCGACCAGGACGCCGGCCGGCCGGGCCCAGCCGGCGAAGTCGTGGCCCCGGGTGAGCGCGCCGGTCGCGATCAGGGCGACGAGCAGCACGGCGGCGGCGACGGCGAGCAGGTGGCGCAGCCGGTCCGAGACGGTGATCCGGCTGCCGAGCAGGGGCCCGGCCAGCCGGAAGGCGTAGGTGCCGGCGGCGAGCAGGAGGATGGCGAGCAGGGACATCAGTGGACCTCCTCGGCGATGGACCGGGGTTCGCCCTCGGCCACGGCGGCGGGGTCGCCTCCGGAGGCGGCCGGTGCCGGGGCCGCCGGGCGGCCCGCGAACAGCAGCCCGGCCAGGGCGAGCAGCACCGGCAGACCGGCCGGGACGAACGGGGTGGCGGCCACGGCGACGGCCGCGCCGGTCAGGGCGGCGGTGCGGGTGCGGCGGTCGGTGAGCGAGGGCAGGACGAGGGCGAGCAGGACGGCGGGGAAGGCCGCGTCCAGTCCGAGCGCGTCGGTGTCGCCGATCAGCCCGCCGGCCAGCGCGCCGACGAGGACGGAGGCGTTCCAGACCACGAACAGCAGGAAGCCGCAGACCCAGTACGCCGCCCGGCGCCGCCGCGGGTCGGACTCGAGCAGGGTGAAGGCGACGGACTCGTCGGTGAGCAGGTGCGCGCCGAGCAGCCTGCGCCAGCGAGGGCCGTCCAGGACGTCGGAGACGGTGAAGCCGAAGGGCAGCAGGCGGGCGTTGAGGGCGAGGCCGGTGACGACGGCGGCGAGCGCGCCACCGCCGGAGAGCACGACGCCGACGGCGGCGAACTGCGCGCCTCCGGCGTAGACGAGGACGGACATGGCGACCGGCACCCAGAGGGGGAGGCCGCCGGAGACGGAGATCGCCCCGAACGAGATGCCGACCAGGGCGCCCGCGAGGCAGACCAGGGCGATGTCACGGAGCGTGGAACGTTCGAGGGTTCGGAGGAGCGAACGCATGTCCAGTAGAGTGAACCAGAGAGGTTTCGTTCGTCAAGGCGAACACTTGGACCTGTGGAGCGAACACTGATGAGTGGAAGCAACAGCGGACCCGGCGCCGGCGCCTCCGGGAGCGAGCTGATCGAGCTGATCTCGGTGTCCGTGCGGCGCGAGCGCGAACGCGCCGGGCTGTCGATGGC
>NZ_JZWY01000415.1:0-11853 GCF_000966955.1 Streptomyces sp. NRRL S-495 | reverse complement strand
CTGTCGATGGCCGAGCTGGCCCGCCGGGCGGGAATCGCCAAGTCGACGCTCTCCCAGCTGGAGTCGGGCGTCGGCAACCCCAGCGTGGAGACGCTGTGGGCGCTCGGCGTCGCGCTGGACGTGCCGTTCAGCCGGCTGGTCGACCCGCCGCGCCCGGTGGTCCGGGTGGTGCGGGCCGGCGAGGGCCCGGTCACCCACTCCGAGCGGGCCGACTACGCCGCGACCCTGCTGGCCTCCTGCCCGCCCAACGCCCGGCGCGACATCTACCGGATCGAGGCCGAGCCGGGCGAGACCCGGGCCTCCGACCCGCACATGCCGGGCACCGTCGAGCATGTGCTGCTGGGCGCCGGACGGGCGCTGGCCGGGCCGGCCGGGGCGCCCGTCGAGCTGGGCCCGGGCGACTACGTGAGCTACCCGGGCGACGCCCCGCATGTGTTCCGGGCCCTGGCGCCGGGCACCCTCGCGGTGATCGTGATGGAGCACGTCTGAGGCCGCCCGGCGGGCCTGCGCACCGGCCGGTCGACCGGGGCTAGAGCTTCAACAGCCGGTCCAGGAACGGGTTGCCGAACACCCGGTGCGGGTCGTGGCGGTCCAGGACGGTGACCGCCTCGTCCCAGCCGGCCCCGCCGCCGGCGCGGTGGCTGGCGGGAACGACCCGGTCCAGCATGTCCGGGTCGGCCCAGGCGGCGTCCTCGGTGTAGGCCCAGCCCTTGGACCACTCGACGCGCAGACCGGCCCGGGTGCCGTCGAAGGAGCGCAGCAGGGCCTGTTCGAGGTCCCGGGCGAAGCGGTGCAGCCCGGGCGTGCCGGGGAAGGCGAGCACGTCGAGCCAGACCGCGGTGTCCCACTCGGGCCGGTCGGGGCGCGGGCGCAGCGCGGAGAGCAGCGGCGGCCGGGCGCCGGGCACCCCGGACCACGCCGGGTCGTCGGTGCCGGTGACCCGGATCTCCACCGCGCCGTTCACCGGGAACTCGCCGCGGGACCGGTAGTCGTCGAGCAGCCGCCGGTACAGGTCGGCGAATTCGGCCACCACCCACTGGAGGTCGGCGCGCCGGGCGAGGATCGCGTAGCCGTTCGCCGTGACCCGCAGGGTGGTCGGGCGGACGTACTGGAGCAGGGTGCGGGAGGGGCCCCAGAGGTCGGAGTGCAGTCCGCCGGCGAGCAGGTGGGTGAGCACCTCGCCGGTGAGCAGGTCGCGGATCAGTCCGCCGGAGAGCAGGACGTCGGTGAGGTCGCCGGTGAGTCCGATCTTGGCGATCAGGTACTGGAGTTGGCCGAACAGCGGGGCGGATCCCCAGGCTCCGGCGACGAGTTGGCCGGCCAGCCGGGCGACCGGTTCCGGGATCGAGTCCGAGAAGGGGTAGTTGTAGGGCTCGTCGACGGCGCGGGAGCCGAACGGGCGGTTCGGGGCGATGCTCCAGGTCTTCAGCCACGGCCGGTCGGTGTAGGCGAACCAGATCGCCTCGGCCCGGCCGTCGCGGTCGACGAAGTCGGCGAAGGTGCGCGGGCGGGAGAGGCCGCCGAGCCCGGTGGAGGTGCCGGGGCGGGCGAAGAGCTCGGTGGCCGGGATGTCCAGCCGGCTGACGCAGCGCAGCGGGCGGTCGGCGCCGGCCCGGAGCACCACCTCGGTGACGAACGCCCGGCCGAGGTGGACCAGGAAGGCGGCGCTGTCCGCCTCGGACCGGTCGAAGGTCCGCAGGGTGTAGCGGTCGGTGGCGGGGTCGAGGACGACGGCGGTCAGGCTGGTCACCTGGTTGCTGACCGAGCCGTAGCCGTGTCCGTCGGCGCGGGCTTCGCCGGCGGCGGGGACGGCGGTGCCGTGGCCGCCGATCGCGAGCACGCCGCCGACGGTGAGTTCGCCGGGGGCAGGGACGGCGGTGAGGCCGAGGCCGCGGTCGGCCAGGTGGGCGAGCAGTGCCTCCATGGTGGCGCCGGTCTGGGCGCGGACGGTGGTGGGCGAGTCGGCGGTGACGGCGGTGAGGTGGCGGGTGGTGTCGAGCAGCAGCACCCGGGCCGACTCGGGGGTCCCGTCGGCGACGGTGAGCGGTGCCCAGGTGTGCCGGTGGCCCTGGGCGCGCAGGCGCCAGCCGTGGGCGCGGGCCCAGTCGGCGAGCGCCGGGACCTCCTCGGGGGTGCGCGGGGTGCAGGTCCAGAGCTGGTCGGTGCCGACCTCGCCGGACCAGTTCCGGTAGACGCGCTGGAACAGTTCGGTGCCGGCGGGCAGGTCGGGCGGGACGGGGGCGGCGGCCCGGGCGCTGTCCGGTCCGACGGTGCCGCTCACCAGCCAGCCGGTGGTGCCGAGCGCGGCGGAGAGGCCGAGGAGACGGCGGCGGCTGAGGCTGCGGTCGCCCGGCTCCCCGGGCGCCGGGTCGGGGGCGGCGCGGTCCTCCGGGCCCTGTCCGTCGTGGTGCCGATGGTGCTGGTGGTCCGGTGCTGCCGTCATGCCCGCCCCTGTGTCCGGTGGACTTTCGTCCGGTGTCTCCCCCGATTCCGGGTGAGCGTACGAAGCAGCCGCCGGGGTGCCCCGCCACGGCTCGTGATCTTCACTCGAAGGAATGAACCTTGCCGGATTTCCCGGTGGGCTCATAGGTTGATCGTGATCGTCGTCGCCCGACCTTCTTCCGTCCCCGCACTTCTGCCGTTCCCGAGCTGCTGCCGTCCCCGATCTTCTCCGGAGGCCCCACCGTGCCCGCGCCCGCGCCCCTGACCGTCGCCGTCGCCCAGCCCGCCTGCGCCGAACCGGGTCGGCCCGACACCGTCGCGGTCAACGTCGAGCGCCACGCCGCCGCCGTCCGGGAGGCCGGCGCCGCCCGGCTGGTGGTCTTCCCCGAGCTCTCCCTCACCGGCTACGACCTCGCCGCACCCTCGGTCGACCCGTCCGACGAGCGCCTCGCGCCGCTGGTCGCCGCCTGCGCCGCGACCGGCGCCACCGCCCTGGTCGGCGCGCCGGTGACCGACCCCGACGGCCGCGACTTCATCGCCACCGTCGCCGTCACCGGCGAGGGCGCCGCGGTCGCCTGCCGCAAGACGAACCTCTACGGGAACGAGCCCGAGCGCTTCGCCGCCGCCGAACGGCCCGCCCTGCTGGAGCTGGACGGCTGGCGGCTGGGCCTGGCGATCTGCGCCGACGCCGCCGACCCCGGGCACGCCGAGCGGCTGGTCGGGCTCGGCGCCGAGGCGTACGTCGCCTCCACCCTGTACGGGGCGGGCCCGGAGGCGCTGGCCACCAAGGCGGCCCGCTACCCGGCGCGGGCGGCGGACAACGGCGTCTGGGTGGTGCTGGCGACGGCCGCCGGGCCGAGCGGCGAGTTCGCCGCCAGCTCGGGCGGCTCGGGCGTCTGGGCCCCGGACGGCAGCGAGGTCGCCAAGGCGGGCACCGGGACGGGCGAGGTGGTGACCGCCGTCCTGGGGTAGTCATCAGCGGGAGGTCATCAGCGTCGGGTCCGGACACCTCGGTGTCCGGACCCGCGGGTCCGCGTCCGGCCCGGAAATACCCCGGGCCGGCGCGCGGCTGTGGTCAGCGGAAGCCGAACCCGGCCGGAGCGGGGACCCTGGATCCGCAGGGGTCCCCGGCCCCCGGTCCGACCGGGACCGTTCAGGAGGTGCAGCGCACGATGGGTGACGAGCAGTACCGGATCGAGCACGACTCGATGGGCGAGGTGCGGGTGCCGGCCGCGGCGAAGTGGCAGGCGCAGACGCAGCGCGCGGTGGAGAACTTCCCGGTGTCCGGCCAGCGCCTGGAGCCGGCGCACATCGCCGCGCTGGCGCGGATCAAGGCCGCCGCCGCGCGGGTCAACGCCAGGCTGGGCGTCCTGGACGAGGAGACCGCCGGGGCGATCGTGTCCGCCGCCGAGGAGGTCGCGACGGGCCGGTGGGACGGGGAGTTCCCGGTCGACGTGTTCCAGACCGGCTCGGGCACCTCGTCCAACATGAACGCCAACGAGGTGATCGCCACCCTGGCCGGCGAGCGCCTCGGCCGGCCGGTCCACCCCAACGACCACGTCAACGCCAGCCAGTCGTCCAACGACGTGTTCCCGTCCTCGATCCACATCGCCGCCACCGCCGCCGTCAGCCACGACCTGATCCCCGCGCTGGAGCACCTGGCCGAGGCGCTGGAGCGCAAGGCGGCGGAGTTCGCGGGCGTGGTCAAGGCCGGCCGGACGCATCTGATGGACGCCACCCCGGTCACCCTGGGGCAGGAGTTCGGCGGTTACGCGGCGCAGGTCCGGCACGGGCGGGAGCGGCTGCTGGCCACCCTGCCCCGGGTCGCCGAACTGCCGCTCGGCGGCACCGCGGTGGGCACCGGCATCAACACCCCGCCCGGCTTCGCGGCGGCGGTGATCGAGGAGGTCGCGCGCGCCACCGAGCTGCCGCTGACCGAGGCCCGCGACCACTTCGAGGCGCAGGGCGCGCGGGACGGCCTGGTCGAGCTGAGCGGCCAGCTGCGCACCGTGGCGGTCGGGTTCACGAAGATCGCGAACGATCTGCGGTGGATGGGCTCGGGCCCGCGCACCGGCCTGGGCGAACTGAACCTGCCCGACCTCCAGCCCGGCTCCTCGATCATGCCGGGCAAGGTGAACCCGGTCCTGCCGGAGGTGGTGCTGATGGTCTCCGCCCAGGTGATCGGCAACGACGCCACCGTGACGGTGGCCGGGGCGAGCGGGAACTTCGAGCTCAATGTGATGCTGCCGGTGATCGCCCGCAACGTCCTGGAGTCGGTCCGGCTGCTCGCCAACAGTGCCCGGCTGCTGGCCGACCGGGCCGTGGACGGCATCACCGCCAACGTCGAGCGGGCCCGGGAGTACGCGGAGTCCTCGCCCTCGGTGGTCACGCCGCTGAACCGGTACATCGGCTACGAGGAGGCGGCCAAGGTCGCCAAGCAGGCGCTGGCGGAGCGGAAGACGATCCGCCAGGTGGTCCTGGAGCGCGGGTACGTCGAGCAGGGGCGGCTCACGCTCGGGCAGTTGGACGAGGCGCTGGACGTCCTGCGGATGACCCGGCCGTAACGGCGGCCGGCACCGGGACACGCGCCCGGGGCGCGGACGGCGGCCTCGCCGTTCCGCGCCCCGGGTGTCGGGCTTCCGTCGGACGTCAGCTCTTCGCTCGGCCGGCCCGGCCGAGTCGCATCGCGGCTCCGTTCGACGTCATGGTGGCCATCGAGATGGCGGCGAGCCCCAGCAGGAACATCACGCCACCCGCGATCATGCAGGTCACGATGTTCTTGCCCCGGTTCACCTCACCCGAGACGACCCACGGCGAGACGAACGTCCACGCGCCGAGCAGGGTCGCGGCCCAGGCCCGTGCGTGAGTGCGCTCGTACGCCGAGCCGTAGCCGGCCATCAGCACGCAGTAGGCGATGCCGACGATCAGGCAGGTGACGGTCAGCGTGCTGAAAGCGGTGAAGCCGACGATCCATGGCGAGGCCGCCAGGAACAGACCGGCCAGGACGGCCAGGGCCTCGACGGCCTGGGCCCGTGGGGTCAGAGTGACCCGCTCGTAGTGCTCCCGGAGTTCGACGATGTCCGGATGGTGCTCCATGCCCATCGGAATCTGGGTAGACACCGATACCACCTCCTAGGTCTGGAACATGGGGGCGCAAGCCCAGTACCATTCTGGCGCCGTTGGACCGTTTTGCACCTTTTCGCCGGGGAAGCTACCCTGCCCGCCCGCCGGCCCGCCCCCTTCCGTCCGACGGGTGACCTCCGTCTCAACCCCGCCCGCCGCCATTGCGTATGCAACTCGTTGCATAGCAGGATGCCGCTCATGGCACTGGAGCACGCGATCCTCGTCTCGCTGCTGGAGCAGCCCGGTTCCGGCTACGAGCTGGCCCGGCGCTTCGACCGGTCCATCGGCCGCTTCTGGACCGCCACCCACCAGCAGATCTACCGGGTGCTGCGGCGGATGGAGACGGACGGCTGGATCTCGGTCGAGGAGGTCCCCCAGGACGGGCGGCCGGACAAGAAGGTGTACTCGGCGGCCGCGCCCGGCCGGACCGCGCTCGCCGCCTGGCTGCGCGAGCCCGTCGAGGCGGAGACGGTCCGCCACGAGCTCGCCGTGCGGATCCGCGCGGCGGCCTTCGACGACCCCGCCGCGCTGATCCCCGAGGTCGAACGGCACCGGGACGGCCACGCCGCCCTGCTCGCCCACTACCTCTACGGCGAGGGGCGCGACTTCCCGGCGCCGGACACGCTCGACGCCCGGCAGCGGCTCCAGCACGTGGTGCTGCGCGGCGGGATCGAGTACGAGCGGATGACGCTCGCCTGGCTGGACGACGTGCTCGCCACCCTGCGCGAGCTGGCCGCGGACGCCGCCACCCCCTCGTCCGGCACCGGCACCAATACCGGCACCGGCACGGCAGCCCCCACCGACTGACTCCGCGTACTCCGCGCGCCATGCTCCACCCACACCCTCAGCTCTCCACCTCTCCACCCTCGACCCCCGGGAGCCCGCGATGCTCTTCAACCCGCGTTCCTACGACCCCGCGCAGTTCGACGAGCCGACCCGCCGGCTGCTGCGCGCGACCGTCGACTGGTTCGAGTCGCGCGGCAAGAAGGCGCTGATCGACACCTACATCGATCGCAGCTGGTACGCCGACTTCCTCGAATTCGCCGCCAAGGAAGGCCTGTTCGCCGAGTTCCTGACGCCGTCCGCGGCCGACCCGGACAAGCGCTGGGACACCGCCAGGATCGCCGAGCTGAACGAGATCCTCGGCTTCTACGGCCTCGGCTACTGGTACACCTGGCAGGTCACCATCCTGGGCCTCGGCCCGGTCTGGCAGAGCGAGAACGAGGCCGTCCGGGCGCGGGCCGCCAAGCTCCTGTCCGAGGGCCATGTGATGGCGTTCGGGCTCTCCGAGCGCAGCCACGGCGCCGACATCTACTCGACCGACATGATCCTCACCCCGGACGGCGAGGGCGGCTTCACCGCCACCGGCTCCAAGTACTACATCGGCAACGGCAATGTCGCGGGCCTGGTCTCGGTGTTCGGCCGCCGCTCGGACGTCGAGGGGCCGGAGGGCTACGTCTTCTTCGCCGCCGACAGCCGCCACGAGGCGTACCACCTGGTCAAGAACGTCGTGAACGCCCAGATGTACGTCAGCGAGTTCCGACTGGAGTCGTACCCGGTCCGCGCCGAGGACGTGCTGCACACCGGCAAGGCCGCCTTCGACGCCGCGCTGAACACCGTCAACGTCGGCAAGTTCAACCTCTGCACCGCCTCCGTGGGCATCTGCGAGCACGCGATGTACGAGGCCGTGACGCACGCCCACAACCGGGTGCTCTACGGCAAGAAGGTCACCGACTTCCCGCACGTGCGGCGCGAGTTGACCGACGCCTACGCGCGACTGGTGGCGATGAAGCTGTTCGCCGCCCGCTCGGTGGACTACTTCCGCACCGCCTCCCCCGAGGACCGCCGCTACCTGCTCTTCAACCCGATGACCAAGATGAAGGTCACCACGGAGGGCGAGAAGGTCATCGACCTGATGTGGGACGTCATCGCGGCCAAGGGCTTCGAGGCGGACACCTACTTCGACAAGGCCGCCAAGGACATCCGGGGCCTGCCGAAGCTGGAGGGCACCGTCCACGTCAACCTGGCGCTGATCCTCAAGTTCATGGCCAACTACCTGTTCGCCCCGGCCGAGTACCCCGCGGTGCCGACCCGCCGGGACGCCGCCGACGACGAATTCCTGTTCCGACAGGGGCCGGCCCGGGGCCTCGGCGCGATCCGCTTCCACGACTGGCGGACCGCCTACGACGCCCACGCGCACCTCCCGAACGTCGCCCGGTTCCGCGAGCAGGCCGACGGCTTCTGCGCGCTGCTGCTGGAGCACGCGCCGAGCGCGGAGCAGCAGGCGGACCTCGACTTCCTGCTGGAGATCGGCCAGCTGTTCGCGCTGATCGTCTACGGCCAGCTGGTGCTGGAGCAGGCCGAGCTGACCGGGCTGGACCAGGACCTGCTGGACCAGATCTTCGACGCGCTGGTGCGGGACTTCTCCGCGCACGCCACCGAGCTGCACGGCAAGGCGTCCACCACCGAGGCGCAGGCCGCGTGGGCGCTGGCGCACGTCCGCCGCCCGGTCGCGGACGGCGGCCGGACGGCGAAGGTGTGGGGCATGGTCGAGGCACTCTCGGGCGCCTACGAGATGGCCGAGTAGCCACCTCGCTCACTCGTGGTGCACCCCGGGGGTGCCGGTCGGCGGACCGGTACCCCCGGGGCTGTCTCTCCGGCGGGTCGTCAGCCTCAGAAGGTGAGCTTCCAGCTGTCGATGTAGCCGGTGTCCTGCGCCGCGACGTCCTGGACCTTGAGCTTCCAGGTGCCGTCGGCGGCCACCGCGGACGCGTTCACGGTGTAGGTGGTCTGCACGTTGGGCGCGGAGTCGCCGCTGGAGCCCTTCAGGCGGAAGGCGGTGCCGTTGGGCGCGACCAGGTCGATGACCAGGTCGCCGCGGTAGCTGTGCTTGATGTCCACGCCGACCTGGAGCGCGGCCGGCGCGTTGCCGGTCCGGCCGGTCACGGTGACGGCGGAGGTGACCGCCGCCCCGTTGTCCGGGATCTGCACGTCAGCGGTGTTCTCGAAGACGGTGCCGGTGGGCGGGGTGGTGCTGCCGGCGGAGAGGGTCCAGATCGCGTACGCGATGGCGTCGCTCATCCGGTCCAGCGCGGTGTCGTTGATGTTGGCGGTGGTGTCGCAGGAGGAGTGGTAGCAGCGGTCGAAGGGCTGGCCCGCCGTTCCGCCCCACTTCGCGGCCTGGGCGCTGGTCTTGGTGTAGTCGGCGCCGCTGAACAGGCCGCCGACCCGGATGCCCGCGTCCTGGAACGGGGCGTGGTCGGAGCGGCCGTCGCCCTCGAAGTCCTGCTCGGTGCTGATGCCGAGGCCGGCGAAGTAGTCGCGGAACAGGGCGTCGAGCGCGCTGTCGTAGCGGTAGGTGAAGTAGCCCGGGTTGGGCGAGCCGATCATGTCGAAGTTGAGGTAGGTGTCGATCTTCGAACGGTCGGCGCTGGACAGGCTGTTGACGTAGTTCTTGGAGCCGATCATGCCGTACTCCTCGGCGCCCCACCAGCCGAACCGCAGGTGCTTGGAGGGCGTGAGACCGGCCCGGGAGACGGCGAGCGCGGTCTCCAGGATGCCGGCGGAGCCGGAGCCGTTGTCGTTGATGCCCGGCCCGCCGGTGACGGAGTCCAGGTGGGCGCCGGCCATGACGACGTGCGAGGTGTCGCCGCCGGGCCAGTCGGCGATCAGGTTGTAGCCGGTCGAGCCGTTGTAGCTGAAGGTCTTCAGCGTGGTGGTGTAGCCCGCGGCGTCCAGCTTGGCCTTCACGTAGTCGATCGAGGCCTTGTAGCCGGCCCGGCCGTGGGCGCGGTTGCCGCCGTTGGCGGTGGCTATCGACTGGAGTTGGGCCAGGTGGGCCTTGACGTTGGCCACCGGGATGTCGGGGGCGGCGGCCGCCGCCGACGGGGCGGCGACGGGGGCCGGCGCCGCGGGGGACGCGGCCGCGGCCGGGGTCAGGAGGGCGGCCGCGAGGGTGACGACGGCGGCGGCGGACAGGGCGGATCGGCGCAGGCGGGATCGCCTCGGGGCGCGCTCGGTCAATGGAGGCTCCGATATCTGATGGGGCAGAACGGAAGCGCGCCACTTCGCGGGCGGCGTTGGGGTAGTGAGGGGGTGTGGGGCCGACCGCATCGCAAAGTTGACGCGACCATGATGATTGAGGGAACCTTCGGCCCCGTCAAGAGGCAGTGGGCAGAAGGGCGGTTGTCAGCCGTCCGCCGTCGGGCGGTCCGGGGTGCGGGGAAGCTCCGCGCGGACGAGGGCGCCGCCGTCGTGGTTGCCGGTCGCGAAGCGGCCGCCCAGCTCCTCGGCGCGCTCGGCCATCGAGCGGAGCCCCAGCCCCGACCCGGCTCGACGGGACCCGTCGGCGTCGACCGGCTCCGACCGGTCCGAGGGGAATCCCCGGCCGTCGTCCCAGACCTCGACCACCACCGCCTCCGGCCGCACCCGCAGCGTCAGCCGGGCCTGCCCCGCCGCCGAGTGGCGCAGGACGTTGTTCAGCGCCTCGCCGCTGATCCGCAGCACCGCCACCTCCACCGCGGCCGCCAGCGCCGGCGGCGGGTCCGGGTCCAGTACCAGCGCGATCCTGACCCGCGGCCCGTCCAGCTCCGCGACCAGCCGCCGCAGCGCCACCGCGAGCCCCTCCCCCGCCAGCCCGATCCCCGCCGACACCGCCCGCAGCGAGCGGGCCGCCGAGGAGCCCTCCGGCACGGCGGCCCTGGCGGTGTCGACACCCAGCCGCAGCCCCGAGAGCGTGGGCCCGAGCCCGTCGTGCAGGTCGTGCCGCAACCGGCGGCGCTCCTCCTCGCGGGCGAGCACGATCTGCCGCCGCCCGCGCTGCAGTTCCTCGTACATGCGCAGCGAGGCGATCGCGGGCGCGGCCTGGTCGGCGAGGAAGCGGAGCACCTCGTGGTCCTGCGCGTCCAGCTCCGGCTGCCCGGCCCGCGGCGGCGCGTAGAGGTCGCCGATCACCGCACCCTCGTAACTGAGCGGGAACACCTGGCTGTCGGGGCCGACGGTGCCGACGGAGGCGAGTTCGTGCGGTCCGGTGCGGGTGTGCAGGACGACCCGGGCGCCGGGCAGGCCGAGGGCGCCCACCACGGTGTCGCACAGCAGCGGCGGGGCGTCGGCCGGGCTGACGGCGCGGCTCAGGCGCTCGGCGAGCGCCCGCACCACCTGGTAGGGGCGGGCCCGGTCGCCGTAGTAGAAGCGGTCGACGGCCCGCACGACCCAGCGGGTGGTGGGTCCCAGCAGTCCGCCGATGGCCAGCGCCCCGGCCGCCAGCAGCTGCGCGCCCGCGTTGCTGGCCGTCGGCAGGGCGCGGCGCAGCAGCAGGGCGATGCCGAGGTAGCCGGCGATCAGCAGGGCGATCAGCGCGAGGACGCTGAGCATCCGGCGGGTCGCCCGGTCGAGGTAGCGGGAGCGGTCGCGGGTGAACGCGTAGCCGACCGCGCCGAGCATCCACAGCGCCGACCCGGCGAAGTAGGCCACCGCCGCGACGCTCTCCGCACTCCCGATCTGCAGCGCGATGTTGGTCGTGACCAGCCACACCAGGTACGGCACCAGCACGGCGGTGACGCTGCGGTGCGGCCGCGCGGAGCGGCGCCAGCGGACGGCGGCCACGGTCAGGCTGATGACGACGATGCCCCAGGCGACCAGGGTCGCGTGCCATTCGTCGACCGGCAGTCCGCTCCCGTCCGGGACGAGGACGTCGCCGAAGTACGGCAGCGCGCGGCCGAGCCGCACGGCGCAGGCGTGCAGCGCGCTCCAGACGGCGACGGCGGCGACGAACGCACGGCCCGGTCCGCCGGGCAGCCGTCCCTCGGGCAGCCAGAGCGGCAGGGCCATGGAGACGAAGATGAACAGGGTGACGGAGGCGAGCAGCAGTGCGGCGCCGAGGGCCTGCACCACCGGTCCGGCGTCGGCGGCGGCGCCGGCGAGGAGGGCGAAGCGGGAGAGGCAGCCGCCGAGTCCGGCGGCCAGCAGGCAGTGGCCGAGGCTGCGGCCGGCCGGGGCCGGGTCGGACTCGGGGCCGGGGCCGGGGTCGCCGTCGGAGGCCGGGGCGGGCGCCGGTTCGTCGGCCCGCGGTCCCGCGCGGTGGGCGAGGATGAGCAGCCCGGAGAGCGCGAACGCGAAGCCGAGCAGGACGGTCTCGCCGTCGTGGAGGTAGAACGGCACGGCCCAGGCGGCGTCCTGGTGGGTGACGGCGAGCAGTACCCAGCCGAATCCGCTGAGCAGGGTCGCCGCGCAGGCCCAGACGGCCGGGGTGAGGCCGCTCCGCCGGGGTGGCGCGGCCGGGCGGTCCGG
>NZ_JZWY01000414.1:0-3756 GCF_000966955.1 Streptomyces sp. NRRL S-495 | reverse complement strand
GTCCGGTCCCGGTCCCGGTCGCACCCGGGCACGGTCGGCCGGACCCGGACCCGGACCCGGGCACGGTCGTCGGCCTGCCGCCCGCCCCGCCCGGCCGCCGGGCGGCCGGAGGAGCGGCGGCGGGTCAGCTGTCGCCGAGGCCCATGTCCCTGGCCCGGGCCACGGCCTCCGCCCGGGTGGCGACGTGCAGCTTCTCGAAGATGTGGGTGACGTGGTTGCGCACCGTCTTCTCCGCGACCACCAGCTCGCGGGCGATCCGGCGGTTGTCCAGCCCCCGGGCCACCAGGTCGAGGACCTCCGCCTCGCGGGCGGTGAGCGCCGGGAAGAGCTGCCCGGCCTCGCGCACCCGCGCACCGGCGAGCAGGGTGGTGATCCGCTCGGCCACGTCCGCGCCGAACACCGCGCCACCGGCCGCGACCGTCCGCACCGCGTGCAGCACCTCCTCCCGGCCCGCGCCCTTCACCAGGTAGCCGCGGGCCCCCGCCTGGAGCGCGGCGAGCAGGCTCCCGTCGTCGTCCGCCATGGTGAGCATCAGCACCGGCGGGGCCGGCCGGTCGGCGGAGAGCCGACGGGTGGCCTCCAGCCCGGAGCCGTCCGGCAGGGAGAGGTCCATGACGACCATGTCGGGACGGTGGCGGGCGACCGCCTCCGGCACGTCGCCCACCCGCTCGGCCTCGGCGACGACGACGATCCCCTCGGCGCTCTCCAGGGCGGCCCGCAGCCCCTCCCGGAACAGCGGGTGGTCGTCGACGATCAGGACCCGCACAGGTGCGGCCGACGGCTCCCCGTCCGGTTGCGGTCCCCCGGCCCGGGGGTCTTCGGCGGGCTGCTCTTCATCCACCTGGCCGACACTACCAGCGATGCCGGTGTGACTTTCGGTGACCGAACTGCCGGGCGGCCGGGCCGAACGAGACCGCTGCCCCATGCGCCCGGGACGACGGGCGGCCGAGACTGGTGGGAACGCGCCCGACCCGGCGACCGGCCCCCGGCGGACCCCGCCCTCATCCGTCCCTAGGCGGTGCCATGACCACGGTGACCCCACTCCCGCCCCTGCCGCGTACGCCCGCCGGGGCCCCGCCGCGCCGGACGCCCGCCCAGCGCCGGCTCACCGGGGCCGCGGCGCTCACCGTGCTCTGCCTGGCGGTCGCCGCCCTCTGGGTCTGCTACGTGCTGGTCCACCTCGACGCGCCCGGGGTGGAGGCCCCCCGGGACCAGCTCGCCATCCTGGTCTACGCGCTGCCCACCGCCGGCGCGGGCATGCTGCTGCACGCCCACCGTCCGGGAAATCCACTCGGTTGGGTGATGCTCGTCTACGCACTGACGTCGATGCTGCCGAGCGCGGCCGCCGCACCCGTCTGGGTGGAGGTCTCGGACCCCGGGCTCGTCGGCGCGGCCGCCGTGGTGCGCGCGGTGTGCGACACGGTCAGCCAGACGCTGTTCTACGTACTGCCGCTCTGGCTGCCGGCCGGACGGCTCACCACCCGCAGGTGGTGGTGGTACATCGGCGCCGTCACCCTCTGGGTGCTCCCGGACACCATGTCCTTCCTGGACCGCGCGACCGTGTTCGGCCGCCCCAACCCGCTCGCCGACAGCGCCGTGGCGAACGCCTTCGGCTCCGTGTCCGACCAGCTCGACCGCCTCTACGACCCGGTCAACTATCTGCTGATCGGCATCGCGGCCACCGTGCTGCTGGTCCGGCTGCTCCGCCGGACCGCGCCCCGCCACCGCGCCCACCTGACCGGCATGCTCGGCGCCTATCTGCTCTGGGCCGGCCTGCAGGACTACTACACCCGGCGGTTCCAGTACGAGTACTGGCTGAGCTACTCGCTGTTCACGGCGGCGGGCGCGGTGTGGGCGGTCGCGGTGGCGTTCCTGGTGGTGCGCGACGGCGGGTGGCGGCTGGACCGGGCCGCCCGGTCCGTGCTCAGCGGCCTGCTGCTCGCCGCCGGGCTCACCGTGGTGTTCGTGGTCTGCGCGGCGGTGCTCTCGGGCTGGCTGGTGCCCGGCCGCGGCGGCGCCGCCCTGCTGCTGATCGCCCTGCTCCTCGCCCTGGGCGCGGGCCTGCCCCGGGCCGCCCGGCGGGCGGTGCGCCTCGTGGACCGGCTCTACTACGGCGAACGCGCCCAGCCCTACCAGGTGCTCCGCACCCTGGCCGGGCAGGTCCGGCAGGTCGTCGACCCGGAGCGGCTGCCGTCCGCGCTCTGCGGCACCGTCGCCGAGGAACTGCGGCTGCCGGGTGTGGCGCTGGCCGTCACCACCCGGGCGGGGCGTCGCCCGCTGGCCGCGGTGGGGCGGCTGGACGGGCCGGTCCAGGGCTTCGCGCTGGTCCACCACGGCACGACGATCGGGGAGCTGACCGTCGGACTGCGGGCGGGCGAGGAGCGGCTCGACCCCAGCGACGTCGACATCCTGCGCTCGCTGGCGGACCAGGCCTCGCCGGCCGTCGCCTCACTGCGGCTCCAGGAGGACCTCCAGGCCAGCCGGGAACAGATCGTCGCGGCACGGGAGGAGGAGCGGCGGTGGCTGCGCCGGGACATCCACGACGGGCTCGGGCCGGCGCTGGCGGGCCTGCGGCTGCGGGTCGACAACGCGGCCTCGGCCGCCTCGGCCGCCTCGGCCTCCGGGAACGGCAGCTCCGGGAAGGCCACCTCCGGGAACGGCAGCTCCGGGAAGGGCGCTGACGCGCTGGCCCTGACCCTGCAAGGGATCTCCGGCGACCTGGCGCTGACGATCAAGGAGGTGCGGCGGATCACGGACCGGCTCGGGCCCGCACCGCTCGGCGAGTTCGGCCTCACCCGGGCCATCGAGCACCTGGCGGCCACGTTCAGCAGCGACGGCCTCGCCGTCAGCACCGCCCTGCGGCCGGACCCGCTGCCGGAACTGCCGGCCGCCGTCGAGGTGGCCGCGTACCGGATCACCGCCGAGGCGCTGAACAACGTGCTCCGGCACGCCCGCGCCCGGCACGCCGAGGTGGCCCTCCGGGTGGACGAGGCGAACCTCGTCCTGACCGTCCAGGACGACGGGATCGGCCTCGGCGACCCCCAGGCACCCGACGAGTACCCGGGCCCCGTCAACACCGGTCCCACCGACACCGGCCCCACCGACACCGACCCGGCGGACCCGGACCAGGCCGACGGGGTCGGGCTGCGGTCGATGTCGGACCGTGCGGCCGAGATCGGCGGCCGCTGCACCGTCGGCCGCCTCCCCACCAACGGCACCCGGGTGCTCGCCGTCCTCCCCCGCCACCCCTCCCGAAGCCCGCGGCCCGGCGCCTGAACGCTCCGACGGGCGTGGTCCTGCCGACGCGCCCGTGCCCCCCGCGCGGTGAGGCACGGGGGGCACGGGGGCGGGGGTGGTGCCGGGTCGGAGGGTTCGGACGGGGTCAGTTCTTGCAGTCCTTCTCGCCCGGCTTGCAACGGCGCTCGGTGGTCTTGGTCCCGTCGGCGGGCGCCGCCTTGGCCAGCGCGCCGACGGCGCTCCTGATGACCACGGTGGCTGTGGCGATGCCGACGACTACGGACGCGACGCCGAACGTCCTCGTTCTCGTGTTCGTTGCCATGAGTGGTGCTCCAGACTTCCTTCTCTTCGAGCGGTCCGACCGATCGACCGCTCCGCCCTCCACTCTGGTCGGCGGCCCGCCCCGGGCACATGGGCCTGCCGTCCTGTTCCGGTCCCAGGACGGGTCCGCGGGCACGAAAAACCGGCCCCCGCCGGGGTGGCGGGGGCCGGTGGTCGGGAAACGGGGTGGTCGGGCGG